>NC_013790.1:2645000-2937203 GCF_000024185.1 Methanobrevibacter ruminantium M1 | reverse complement strand
AGTTTCATCTCACATAGCTTAAAAAGTATAGTTATAATCATAAAGTTATCATAAAGTACCAAAAAGTACCAAAAAGTACCAAAAAGTACCAAAAAATACCATAAAGAATCATAAATTATCATAAAGTTTTTTTTAATGAACTTATAAAAACTTATGTAATTCTTTATTAATTGATAAATTATCAAAGTAAAAACAAATCTAAATAGATCTTAATTTAGAACAAATCTCAGAACAAACTAAAATCCAGAACAAATCCAGAAATCAGAACATTTATATTTTTCCCAAGAATGAACTAAAATCTAATATAGATTCAACTAAATTTATATTTTAATTAAATTTGATGCTAGCAATGCAATTCAATTAAAATATTAAAATTGTAATTATAAAAAATTAGTAAATTAATTTTCATATGAAGTCATGAAAGTCATAAGAAATGTGCCAAAAAATTCCATTTACTTTTCATGATCTAAAAGTAATAAAAATTATGTAAAAATTTTCATCTACAATAGTAAAATTTCAACTGTATTTCTATAATTTATTTCTTGAAATATTTAAAGTTTATTATTGTTTTATAACATAAGAACGTTCTTATTAAACAAAACAAATAAGAGAGAGTACCATTTCAAGTGTAAAACTTTAATAAAATATTTTTTAAAATAATTTTACAGTCGAAATTGATGTCTTTTTAAAAATTAAAACTTTTTTAAGTCAGAAAATATATAAATCGAAAATAAATATGATATTTTTAAAAAATAATAAAAAATAACATAAATAAATAAAAAATAAATGAATTTGACCATCAAAATTAAAAAACAATGATAAATATGAAAATTTGAACCAAAAAATTATAGATTAAAAGAATTTTCTGAGAGAGAGGTGCGTTTCAAGTGAAATAAAAATATGCAAGAAACGAAAATGAAGGGATTTATTTCAAGTGTAAAACTTAAACAAAAAAATTTAACGAAATTTAATAAACATTTTTACGAGCTTAAATCGTTAAATAAAGCATTTTTAAAAGGTTTTTTATCAAAATTTTTCAAAAATTATAGAGAGGTCAATTTCAAAAAGTTACAGTGGAAATAGACCTGTCTAACTTTTCAAGACCTTCGTTTGCGTTTCACTGGAAACATACCTCTCTCACTCTAAAAATCACCAATTTTCACCAAAAAATTTACAAAAAATTGCCAAAATTTCACTATTTTTCCAGGATGAATGAAACATGAAAAGTAATACTAAAATCAATAAAAAATATCATCAAATTAAACATAAGATCCTTGAATTTCATCAAAATTAATCAATGAAAAAACATTTGAAACAAATATTAAAAACAGAAATAAAATAAACAAATAAATTTAATAATAAAATAATAGATTAATAAAATAATGTAAATATAAAATAATATATAAAATCGATATATAGATTAGATAATAATCAAAATTAAAAAAAAGCTAATAATAAAATAAATAAAAATAAAAATAAAAAAAAAAATGAATATAAAAAAATATAAAGATATTTATTCTTTTTTCATCTGGACTGTTCCATATGTTTTACCTAACAACCAAATACATTGTAATTTTGCTTTAAATACCTTTTTAATTGATTTAACAAGGACATGTTTTGTAAGCCCATCAGAAAATATGTCTTCAGTTATGATAAAACGTTTCAATTGATCATCCGGATGTTCCAACTCAAAGTCTAGAAGCATTTCGTTTAAGGCAAATCTTACGTTCCATATAAACTCCTGATTTATTGCCTTATCAGTGTTTTTTATCATGTCTTGCTCTACTTGTGAGACTTCTGTTGCACAGCCTATAAGGAGAACGTCTTCTTTTGTTCTAGGCTGAATTACATCCATTGCATTGTTATTTGGGAAATTGATAATATAATGGAAATTAGCATTTTCATCATAAATCTTTTCTCTAATCATGTCTTCTTCCATTAACCATTCTCTTACTTGTTCTTCATCTATTACAGCCATATTATCACGTTTTGAATAATTAGTTCATTAATTTAGACATTTTGTCTAATTTTAAAAATAATTTTTTTTTTTATTATTTAATGAATTAATCAATTAATGATCAATTCATTTTATTTTTAATTCACCATTATATTTTCTTTTTAAGTTTTGATGAATAAAAATTTTTACTTATCAATAAATTATATATAGTTTCCTAATATATTTAATTTTAATGATAACTGAACTTTACTCCAATTCAATTTATATGTTACTTACAATCTTGCTATTTTCACTTGCAGTAGATCTTCTTCTAGGTGAGTTTCCAATGCAGATACATCCTGTAGTATGGATTGGAAAAATAATAAGCTTTTTTAAGAATATCCTAATCAAATACGACAATAAGATAGCTGGATTGATTCTCTCAATTGCTGTAATAATTGTTTCATCACTTATTGTTCTAATTCCAATGGCTATAGCAAGGTATCTATTGCCATATAATGATATGATGATTTATCTATTCAAGCTGATAGCGATTTTGCTTCTTACTTCAACATTTTCAGTCAAGCTGTTGTTGGATTCTGCCCGTGATGTTGAAAAGGACTTAAGGAACAATAACTTAAATAAGGCACGTCAGGCCGTTAGCTATCTGGTTAGCCGTGACACTAATGAATTGAATAAGGAGCATGTCATATCCGCTGTAATAGAGACTCTAAGTGAAAACATACCTGACTCCTATGTTTCAACTGTATTCTACTATTCAATTGTTGGAATAATAGCTAGCCTATGTGGAATTGGAGACTTTGATGTCATAATACTTGCTGTTCTTGCTGCATTTATCCATAGGGTTGTTGATACAATGGATTCCATGGTAGGATACAAGACTAAGGAACTCTACAATATCGGTTTTATTCCAGCGCATTTGGATGATGCTTTAAATTACATACCTGCAAGGTTTTCTGGAGCTTTGATTGTTGTATCTGCTATGTTTCTACGTTTAAATTGGAAAAATGCATTGTTTATTATGAGAAGGGATGCAAACAATTGTGACAGTCCTAATTCAGGATATACGATGGCAACAGTAGCTGGAGCATTAAACATTCAGCTAGAAAAGGAAGGAGTTTATACCTTAGGGGATAATATAAATCCAATAAATGTTGATTGCATTGAAAAGGCAGTGGATCTAGCAAGACTGACCATATTTTTAGTTACAATATTCTTCATGTTTGTATTTATGGATTTAATTCTTTTAATGCTTTAATAAGTAAAAAATCTTATTCTTATCTAAAACGAGTTTATCATATTAAATCCAATTTTTTTAAAAAAAAGAGAAATTAGATTTAGAAAAGTCTAAATCTATAAAATTTCATAGTTTTTATTGGAATCCTCTTTGAAGTAAGTCATATGAACTAATTCATCTTCAAATATAAGGCCAGAACCTGATCCTCCTTTAGTTGCGAATCTTATATTCTTTCCAAGGCCAACGGTTTCATATTCTATAAATTCAGATGAAGATAAATCATTCATTTCACCATTAATCACTCTAAATAATTCTTCGCCAACTGTATTATTTCCTCCATAAGAAATGGCTTCAATAATATAGCTTCTTAATGTCTTTTCATAATATTCCTTATAGATGCTATGATTATAGAATAACTCTAATCCCTTAAATTCACCGTTTATAAAGCAAATGAGACCATTAGCTCCATCTGCAATCATTAAATTCTTTATATAGTCATCTTGAGCGGTTTTAGAATGCTCGTAATTGTCGTTCATTGAGCTTGTCCTTGATCTAAAGGAATGTCTGTCTTCAAGATCGCTTATATGACTCCATACATCAGATTGATAGTCTCTGCATTCGTTTCTTGCAATTGACTTGATTCTTCTGCTTTCGAAGTTAAGGGAATAATCAGAATGTTGGAATTCTCTCTCGTTTGACTTGAATCTCCAGCGGCCATGTTCTGTACAACTGACTGGGATTTTCACTTGAGACTTTGCTGGAATTAGAAGGCTTTCATTCATTATTCTGTTTTGCTTGGCTCCTATTATTTCATCACCATCGATTAGGATAAGCGGAACAACTGCATCGTTTTTGCAGATTACTGTATTTACTTCCTCATTTTCAAGCTCCTTTATTTCAACAAGGCCCATTTCAAAGCCTTTTTTAAGTGTGATGAAATCTTTTTTTGCAAAGCTGTCAGTTTTTATAGGAATAATGTCCATATTTTTATAGGATTGTTTTTCCATAAGTTCAAGGCTAATGTTTAGACCATTGAAGTTTATGAAGATTGTGTTGATATCATCACTAAATCCCTTATCTTTATTGGATTCTACATTTACATTTATTTTTTCTGTATTTGACATATCATATCACCCAAATTAATAAATGAATTATTATAGTTTATAAAAGTAAAAATAGAGTTAATATTTATTTTATTGATAAAACAATTAATTTCTCAATGATAAAATAAATTATTCTTTCTTTAAGGTTAAATTTTAAAGATATTTTAAATTAAGGATTAAATAAAGTTTAAATCACTTTCCGGATCTCTTTTAAGGTCTTTTATTTCTTCCTCTTCAAGAATACGTGCAATCACATTTTCATTTGAAATGAATTTCACTTGAGCATAAGCAGCCTCATCATTTATTTTATCATAGACTCTTCCTGCACTCATTGTGCCTCGCACTACCGTTTTAACGCTGTTTGCCAAATATCCAACCTTACCTGCATATCTCATCTCAATTCGGATAGCTTCAGCGTCATAGGCATTGTCAGGCTCTTTAACAAGCTTTAAAATAGATCCGATTTTAAAAATCTTCTTTCCATGAAATTTATTAAAACAAATTACAGTTATGAATTTTTCATTTTTTACCATTTTACATACACCCCATAAAATTAGTAATATTAGTATGATTTTGATAGCTTATAAAGTTTTGTAAATTAATTTTTATGACGAATTTTACACTTGAAATGCACGTCTTTTTTTGGCTAGTTTTATTCTATTATTTTGAATATTGCTAATTTTGATTTTATGGCTTGAAAAACTATTTCTTTTGAAGAAAATGAGAATTTTTTACACTTGAAATATACCTCTAGGACAGTTAAATAAGTTATTTTTTAAAAATCGTTATTAAGGCTTAAATTTTAAAAATATTGCTTGATTGGCCTTATTTATTTAATAGGTTTTATCTCGTAAAACTTATTTTTTTAAAATAAAAAACCCTTATCGGAATTTGTTTGATAATATAAAAACTATATGGAAAAATAAAAGGAGAAATCAAGAAAATTGTCTAAAAAAAGCTAAAATTTTAGAAAGCGTAAAAGATGTAAAAAAGTGATAAAATAAAGTATAAAAGTTAAAAAAATAAGCTATTAAAAAAAAAAAAAAAAAATAAAAAAGCAGTAAAATAAAAACTGTATAAAAAATAAAAAAAAAGAGTTAAATTAAATAGCTTCTAATTTAGATAAGATTTCCCAAATTAAGGTTCTAGCATGAACAGGAATGTTAGGATCATTACTAATTTCATCTAATTTAATGATTACAGCGCTTGCTCTAACAGTTTCATCTTCTTCTTCATTGTTTAAAGTGTTGAAGGATTCATCTGCAGCTCTTCTGATATTACGTGGTACACTAGGATTTTCCATAATATGCTTTAATATTTGTGATACTTCCTCAAAAGTTTCATTTGTCATAATTATTCCTCCCTATTCACTATTGAAAAATATTCTAAAATAAAAATAAAATAGTAATAATTATTCAAATAAAGTAAATAGATTTAACATTAAATATTATGTTAATTAAACTATATATATTTAATGTCGATTTTTCCCTTATTTTTTAAATTGGATTTTTAAAAAAAGATAATTGAATTAAATTTTTAAAAGAAGATAGGAATTTAGAATCTATAGGAAATTAGAAAAAGAGTTAATGGGACGATGAAATATTAGTTAATAAATCTATCATCCGCTTTTTGTGTTTTCGCTTTTTTATGATTGGTTTCAAACCATCCAATTCTTAAGTCTACAATGGTGTCCTCATGCAATTGAGGAACATATGGCTTGATATCAAGAAGTGGAGTGCCATCAAGAATATCTACATTGGATATGTGCAAGACACAGTCATCATCAACGCTATCCAATGCAACTACAGTCATTCCTATGTTATTTGGTCTTTTAGGAGATCTTGTTGCAAAGACTCCATGTGTCTTATTATCCATGAAAGGCTTCACTTCCAATGCATTTCCATTGGTTTTATGTAAGTGATAGATAAGTATAAGATGTGAAAAACCAGTAATATCCTTTAATCCAGGCTTATATTCATCTTTAATATGTATTTCTCCTTTAATGCCTTTCGCACCGGTTGGTTGAATAGGCATTCCCTCTAGCTCTTTAAAAGGAGAGTGTATTGTTCCTATGGTGTCAAATTCAATTTTCATACAATAATATTAAACTTCAATGTTTATATAATTTTAGATGGATATTGAAAAAATACTTATTAAGATAAATTATTTAATTTAAATTAAGCTATTTTTCATCTAAGGAATTCAAGACTAGTGTCACAAATTGGGTTTTAGCACTTTCTTCAACGAATTCAACAAGTGTGGCAGCCTCTTTAACAGTAGATCCAGTGGCGATGACTCCATGATTCCTTAGGACAATAACATCCTCTTCCTTCAATGCTTCAGCAGCATTTTTAGCAAGTTCTTCACTTCCAGGCTTATAGTAGTCTATATCTTTAATGTATTCTGATTTTATTTGTCCGAATCCTTCCAAACGCTTTATTCTTTTATTGGAAAAGGCGAATCCTGTTGCATAAGGTGAATGGGTGTGTACGATTCCATAGACATCTGGCTTTTCACGATAGATTGCCAGATGCATTCCAAGTTCAGAGGATGGCTTGCCTTTAGTTAGATTATTGCCCTCTGAATCAACAAGAATTATGTCCTTATCTTCCAAATCAGCAAGGGATTTAAGTGTTGGAGTTATGGCGACTATGTCACCATGGTCTGTCTTGAATCTTGCGCTTACATTGCCAGCTTTCCCTGATACAAGGCCTCTTTCAAATACATAAGCTGACATCTCTACAACTGATTTTACTATTTCCTTTTCCATTTGTATCATCCTAAAATAAGTATAAAAATAAAATAAATAATAAATGCCATAAGCTACTAATGGCTGTTAAACCTTTATTTAATTCTAGTTTAGTCTATAAACTTCAATTGCTTATAATTGCCCCCAACATCAATGATAGGAACCTCTGCAGGGGTTGGAACAATGTTATAAATCTTCTGGAACTCTGTTTGAGTCTGGAAAGTTCCTGAATTAATGCAATGAATTCCCTTATAGTTTGTATAGGTATTTATGTGAACATGCCCTGTGTGCAGTACATCTGGGACCCTATCGATTACAAGGTGATCTTCAAGCTCTGAAGCAAGTGGGGTTCTCTCACCATATAAAGGAGCCAAATGTCTTTTATTTAAGAATTCTTTCATTACAAGGTCATTTCGCTCGTGTGAAAAGTCATTTGAACCCATAACCATATCATCTATTCCCCTTCCGTGGTAAATGAGCACTTCAAGCCCATCTAGACTTACCATACTTGGATTGGAGAGGAATTCCACATTATTCAATTCATATAATGATTTAGCATACTTTTCAGGTACAGCAGGCTGTGGCTCAGCCACTCTTGAAGCGTCGTGGTTTCCAGGAGTAATGATGATCTTTACATCGCTTCTTATGTCGCCTACAAGACGTGCAGCCTCATCATATTGGGCTGTAATGTCTTTTATTGCCAATTCCTTATCCTGATTTGGATAGACACCAATTCCGTCTACGATATCTCCACCAATAATCATGTATTTAACGTTATTAGCCATTTCCATCTGCTCTTCGCTTCCGAAATCGCCATTAATCCATTTGATGAATCTTGTAAAGGCGTCTTCAAGGAAGGTTGAGCTTCCAATGTGAATGTCTGAGGTAAATACTGTTCCAAAGTTCACTTCCTTTTTAGCTATTCTTGGAACTCCCGGATCTATGATGTTTTGACAGATTGCAAGCTCATTTCCCGGCCTTTTTTGAGCGACAATACCAATGACCTCATCTTTCATAAGATTCTTGGCAGCTCGTATCAGCTGGTCGTTATCCTTGCTTACAAGGATAGGCATAGAGCCGGTATCGTCCTCCACTTCTATGAAGTAATGGCCGTTTTTAGTGCTTTTTATGTCTGTAATCATTACAATAAGATTTAAATCAGTCTGAGTCTCGGTGATTTCATTGATTTTCTGCCATGTACGTAGTTCTGGCCTTTTAGATAATATGTCAGATAATTTCTTATACCTGTTTTGGAAATATTCGATAAGGTTTCCTATCTCACCGCTTGTGTATGACTTGTTGCTTGTGTCCTTTAGGACCTTGAAACCGTCAAAATTGACTTTAGATTCTGTTAAGTTTCTTCTGTATTTCTTTTTAGTCTCTTCAGACACTTCTACATTGTCTATTTTTACAATATGATCACTAGGATAGCCTGCATTTACTTTAGGCTTATCAGATTTAGGTTTTTCTATGGTTTTTTCTATTTCTTTAGTTTCTTGCCTTTGTGGTGCTTCTGTTGGTTTTTCTGCACTAATTGGTTTTATTTGTGGTTTTATTGGTTTTTCTGCACGGGTTTGTTTTGCAGGTGTTTCGAATGTTTGTTGTGGTTTTTCTATAGGTTTCTCCACGGTTCTTTGTTGGTTTGGTTCGAATGTTTGTTGTGGTTTTTCTATAGGTTTCTCCACAGTTTTTTCTTGTGTTGGTTTGAAGGTTTGTTGTGGTTTTTGTTCTCTAGTTTCCACTGCTTGTTGTGGCTCTACTGCTTTTTCCACAGTTTTTTCAGGTCTTGTTTCAATCTTTCTTTCAAGACCTTCTCCACTAGTTCTACTACCAAAGTCATCTAAAGAGCCATGATCTAATCCCTTGTTCTCTTTAACACTTATTCCAAGCGCTTTCATCATTTCTTTTATCTGCTTCTCATCTACCGGAACCAGATCTTCATTAGAATACTTTCCGCTTTTTAATTTTAAAATAATTGATGAACTTAAATCTAAAGGATTATCTGAGCCTAGAATTAAATCATACGCCCCTGGTGTTAATATTATTCCTTTTCTTGCAAATTTAAGAAGTGTTTCAGCTGTCATAAATACCAATCTTTTGTTTTTTTAATTAAAAATTCTATCATAAAAAATTATTCAGCTCTAATGTTTATCTATATTTATTATCTACTTTGTTGTTTATAAAATAATCTATATTTCTATTTTATAGTATGATTTTTCGATAATTATAAATTATATAATTAATAAAACTTTAATATTATAAGAGATTTACTGATTTAAAAAATTTTTGATTTGGTTAATCCCTAAACAATTAGAATTAAAATGAATTCAAAAAGTGATTTAAAATGAAAATATCAAGAATTATACTTATATTATTGCTTTTTGTTGTATTTTTTGAAATAGGACTGTTCAGCTCATATACCATAGTAAATGCTGAAGTTCCAAACCCTCAGGAATTATGGGATATGCAGGTAAACACTGTTAGTTCATTCTTCAGCCCTGAAAATGTAGGCGGATTGCTTATTAAGGATCCAGATAACATTAACGTTACAAATAAATATGATCTGGCCACAGAACTGGCTGAAGTGGCAGAGGTGGATGGAGTCAATGTGGAAAATATGACAATCACTACAAGTGCAGATACTGATGAAGAGCCATTCAATGCAACTGTAACTGCATTCGGTTATTCCACTCCTAAAGGAAATTCCGGTTCAATCGTTATTAGCGGACAGCCTGATTATAAGATTGTAGCTTCAGTTCAAATTAAGCATACCATAAATGGCTATGAAGCGGATTTGGACACTATCAATATTGAATCCATATTAAAGGTATATGACTCAAATGACGCTAAGAACGTAAGCTATTCCGGTTATGATTCAGGACCTAGCGGCGCTTCTCAAAGCTATAGCTATTCATCTGACTCTTCCAGTTCAAATGATAATGCTTATATCTCTTCAGATTCATCCAGTGGCAGTTCAAGCTATGACAGCGGAGCATCTTCTTCATCTGGTTCCTATAGTGGAGGTTCCAGTTATGATAGCGGTGCTTCTTCAGGTTCTGGTTCTTCTTCTGGTTCTGGAAGTGGAGATGTAGTGATTAATCTATTAAGTCCTATATTTTCATTTATTTAATTAGCGAATATAGTAAAATAAAAATAATAAATAAGAAAGAAAATAATTAATTAATCCTTATTTTCGCTAATTGAATAATTAAAAATTCACATTGAGCAATTTATTTAAAAAATTAGGTTTAATGTAAAATTAATACTCATAGAGTAATCTAATCAATTATTTCATATCCAAGGGTGGTATGATGATTCATCTTATTGGTATTGGGAATGATAAAGGAAATATAACTTTAAATGCTTTTAAGGCTATTAAAGAAGCAGATGTTATTATTAATTACAATGATATTGATTTAAGTTTCTTTGATTCTGAAATTAAAGACAAAGAGATTATTTCAGCTATTGATTTGATTAATGACATAGATTTAGAAGATGATCTTGATTTAAATGATGATGTAGCTGAAAATATTGATTCTGATGAGGATTTAGATTCTGAAATTAATTCAGATGACTTAGAATCTAATATTATTTCAGATGACTTAGAATCTAATATTATTTCAGATGATTTAGAATCTAATATTATTTCAGATGACTTAGAATCTAATGTGGGTTCAGATGATTTAGAATCCGATATTGATTCAGATGACTCATCTGACATCGATTTAGAAGATGATCTAAAATCAAACCCATTATTAGAAAGAATACTTCAAGAAAACTTCTTAATTGAACTAGCCATCTCTAAATCATTGGAATCCAAGCAAGTTGCTTTAATAGTCTCAGATGACCCAAATATCCTAGGCCTATCCAATCGCTTCCTTCAAATTAAGTCCAAGTATAGCGATGTAAAATATAAAATATATCCTGGGGTTTCTTCAATAAGCCAATCAGCATCTATAGTTGGTGCTCCTTTAGGTGATTTTGCTCTTATAGACCTATCAAACCCAATTACATCTTTATCTGAAATAGAAGACAAGGTAAAACACATTTTAGATGCCAATTTAGTCTTGGCAATCAAAAATCCTATCGACGATAAAAGAGAAGATGGAAGAGAGGCTTATAATTTAATTAAATCAATCATAAACGAATACAATGATGAATTATTGACTGCAATAGTCTATAGTGATGGCTATTACTCTATAGATGAGTTTAAAAATATTTATGATGAAGATATTGATGAAAATTCAATCTTTTTCATTGGAAATAAGTTATCCTATATTTTAGAGGAATCAATGGTTACTTCCTCTGATTATATTGTAGAGACTAAACTTATCTCATGGTCTATTGAGTTCTTTGAAAGGTATTTGAATGGAGAGGTTCCAAGAGGCCTTGATTATGATTGCGATTTCCTTCCATGCCATGTGAATCTGGAAGCTTGTGACTTTTGCTATTGTCCATTCTATCCCTGTGCAGATGGAGTTACAGGAGGAGAATGGATTAAGGACAGGGATGTTTGGAGCTGTCAGCACTGTGATTGGATACATCTGGAAGAGCCTTGTGTAGCTATTAGAGAAGGCTTGGATGATATCTTAAAGGAAATTGATGATTTGAAGGATAAACATATTGAGCTACTTAAATTAAGACGTAAGAGTCTTTTAAAGACCTTAAAATAGGTTTAACTTTAATTAACATTTATTTTAAATGTTTTAAGGCAATAATAAATTATTATTCATATTTATAAAATTATAAAATTACATATTAAAGAGTGTTTAAAATGCCTAGCGTAAAAGATATTTTAATTGAAATGAAAGATATGTCGGAATTAATGGTCGATTTAGCTTATTCAGCTGTATTGTTTAACAACAGAGCAGCTGCTGAAGAGGTAATCACCTTGGAAAACAAGTTAAACAGCATGAATTATGAGATTAAAAAACAATCTCTTGTTGCTGCAAGATCTCTTGAGGATGCAGAAAAGCTAACAACCTTGCTTGAGATTGCAGAAGCTGCAGAATCCATCGGAAATGCAGCTAAAGACTTAGCCGACTTGACATTGAAAGGATTCGAACCTCACCCAGTATTTAAAATGGTTATGGAAGAAAGTGAAAAGACCATTATCCGTTTGAATGTTGATGAAAGTTCAGTTCTTGTAAACAATTCATTAGGTGACTTATTATTATTAAACCGTACTGGTATGAGAATCATTTCCATCAGACGTGGAGATTCTTGGATTTACGGACCTGATAAAAACACAGTTATCATTGCAGGAGATGTATTGATAGCTAAAGGTTCTGAAGCTGGTACAGAGATTATTGAAAAATTAGCAGAAGGAGAAATGGATTTAGAAGATTTAGTCAATATGGAAGACTTTATTGATGATAATTAGATTATTTTAATCTTTAATCAAATGAAGTATGGATAACTTTATTGAAGAAATTAATTAATATTTATCAAGAAAAAAAATGAATTTAAATATTTTTGAAAAATAAGTGTTTAAATTATTGCAACTTATTAATATGTAAATTTTATGAGGTGACAGGAATGAGTATAGGAGGTGCCGAAATTGAAAAGTCTAATGAAGATGATACGTCAATTCGGGGAATCCTCCATCGCTCTTGTCGTCAATCTAATACTGTTTTTATTTAATGGAATTAAATACATATTTACCCTTCCTAATCGTATTTATGTCTATATAAAGCTATTTTTAGAAGATACTGATGCAGTATTAAAGGAAAGCCTGATTGCTCTTTCTATCTGTGCTGTAGGGGATTTATGTGCAGGTATCATTTTAGGAAATATGGAATTCTTCCTAAAGACCTATCCCGGCCTTATGGTAATCATTCCAGGTGCAATAGGAATGAGGGGAAACATCTTTGGCTCTTTTGGCTCAAGGCTTAGCACACACCTTCACATTGGTACTTTGTCTCCTGAATTTAAAAGATCAGAGATACTTAGCGAAAACATTACAGCATCCCTTATTTTGACTATGGTACTATCCATATTGCTTGCTGTAATCGCTAAAGGAGTCTGCATAGCCTTTGGATTTAAAAGCATAAGCATTTATGACTTTGTTCTTATTTCATTTATTGCAGGGCTTATTTCAACTATCATTATGCTGCCTATTACAATGTTTATCTCACTTAAGAGCTTTGAAGGAGGCTGGGACCCAGACAATATTACAACTCCATTCATTGCAGCTGTTGGAGACTTTTTCACCCTTCCAGCAATCATATTAAGCGTAATCATAGTGGGATTCATTTCCATAATCCCTATAGTCAAGATGATTGTCTTTGTAGCGGTAATATTTGTTACAATAGCAGCATTGATTGCAGGATACACAGCAAAAAGCGATGTAAGGCATATTGTAAGGCAATCCACTCCTGTACTATTCATTTGCTCACTCCTTGGAACATTTGCAGGTGGAATATTGAATGATTCTCTTACAACCTTGCTTAAGAATCAGACTTTACTCACTCTTGTTCCACTCTTCTCAGGTGAAAGCGGAGGATTGGTAAGCATATTAGGAGCAAGGCTATCATCTGGCCTTCACTCAGGTCTTATTGACCCAGTGCTCAGACCTAAGAAGCATACAGTAGAGAATTTTGTAGCTATATTGACCCTTTCAGTTGTAATGTATCCGGTTATAGGATTTTTGGCTGAGTCATCAACAATCGCATTTGGCAATATTGGTGTAGGAATACTTGAATCAATGTCAATAAGCTTCTTGGCAGGTATGATTTTGATTCTTCTAATGTTGCTTGTAGTGTTCTACATCTCTACAATTTCTTATAGAAGAGGATTGGACCCTGATAATATTGTTATACCTTTATCCACTAGCCTAACAGACTCTATATCAACATTAATTTTAATTGTTGTGTCTTTAGGTCTATTGAATTATGTTTTTTAAACATTTTAATCCCTAATTTTACTCTTTTATTCAATTTTGGATAGGTATTTTATTTATTCATTTTTAGAGTTAATTTTTAAATTATTTCTTTTTAGATAGATATTTTTATTTTTTAAATTACTTTTAGGTATACCTAAATATTTATACTATGAACTACATAACTATATAATGTTAAGAATCAATCAAAAAATTCATAAGAAAATTCTTAAGAATTTTATAAATTTTACAATATTCATATTTATTATTTTAAAGGAGCAATCCTATGACAACAATGATAGAATTTCAAAATGTTTCAAGAGAATATCAAAGTGGAGATCACATATTAAAGGCATTAGACAATTTAAGCCTAAAGATTGAAAAAGGAGAATTTGTTGTTATTTTAGGACCATCAGGTGCAGGAAAATCCACATTTTTAAACCTTTTAGGAGGATTGGATACCGCAACTAGCGGAAAAATAATCGTAAATGGGGAAAACATAGCAGATTATGATGATAATCAATTAACAAAATACAGGGCAAAGGAAGTTGGATTCATATTCCAATTCTATAACCTGATTCCTAATCTAACAGCAAAGGAAAACATTGAGCTTATGAGTGATATAACCAATCTAAAGGTAGATGGAAATAAGATATTGGATTCTGTAGGTCTCTTAGACCATGCAAACCAATTCCCTGCTCAACTCTCTGGTGGAGAGCAGCAAAGGGTCTCAATAGCTAGAGCCATTGCAAAACAACCGGCTATGCTATTATGTGACGAGCCTACAGGTGCATTAGACTCTAATACTGGAGTACTGATTCTTTCCTTGCTCCAGACAATGTGTCACGAGAAGAATACGACAGTTGTGATAGTGACTCACAATGCCAAATTGGCAGATGCAGCTGATAAGCTTATCAGAATCAAGAATGGACAGATAGAGGAAGTTAAAATCAATGAAAATCCATTAGATATTAATGAAATTGAGTGGTAACTGTCCATTAAATAATTAACTTAGTTTTTATTCTGTTTAAGATTTAAAAAGAAGGAATAATTATTAGTTTTTATATATTTATGAACATTTAATTTTTATTTTTTAATTTTTGTGATAATATGAAAATGCTAGTTAAAAAGATGCTTAGAGACTTATCTGACCATAAGATTCAATTTGTATCCATCTTCCTTATGGCCTTTTTAGGCGTATTCGCCTTTACAGGAATAAATGGAGAAGTGGTTGGAATCACAGATGTGTCAACACACTACTATGAAGACACAAATCTTGCAGATGGTTGGATATATGGCGAGAACTTTGATAAGGATACTCTAAAAGATATAAAGAACATGGAAGAGGTCAAGAATGCCCATAGGGAGATGGTAGTTGATACGGTAGCCAACTACTCTTCGGACCCAGACATAACTCTCCATATACTGGAAGGAAAGCAAGAGATATCCAAATTCCATCTGTTTAAGGGAAAAGACTTTAATCCTAACGACAAGGAAGGAATATGGATTGACAAGCGCTTTGCAGATGCAAGAGACCTAGATATTGGAGATAAGATATCCCTTAAATTTGATGGAAAGACAGTGTCTAAGACCATCCGAGGAATTATATACTCTCCAGAATATGTCTACTACATCCAGGAAGGAAGCATGATACCTGACTTCAGCCAAGTGGGCTATGCATTCATGCCAAGTAAGGGAGCTGATTTTGACATAGAGTACAATAGAATTACAATAGACGGCAAGAAGGAACTTGACGCTAAGGAGTTCAGCAGTGAGGTATCAGAGCTTTTAGGCCAATACACCTATGCCCAATTCGTTCCAAGGGAAGACAATGTAGGGGTAAGCACATTGCAGGATGAGATAGACCAGCATAATATGTTTTCAGGAATTTTCCCAATTATCTTTGTTATGGTGGCCCTTTTAACCCTTTTAACCACAATGAGCAGGGTGATTTCTTCACAGAGAACACAGATTGGAACACTGAAGGCTATGGGATATGACAATACTACAATCATTCTCCATTATCTCTCATATGGATTCTTCCTATCCTTTGCAGGCTCTCTTTTAGGCCTTATAATAGGTCCTCTCACCCTTCCATATCTCTTCTATCCAAGCATGTCAGCAATGTATTCACTTCCATATTGGGGTCCTGCATGGAATCTCAGTTTTTTCCTTGTGGCAGCTCTTATGGTAATCATTTCCGTTCTTGTAACATTCATATCTGTCAAGACAATCAATGATGAAAATCCGGCTGACTCAATCAAGCCTAAGGTTCCAAAGGCAGTAAGCTCTGGAATAATGGAGAGAACAAAGATATGGAAAAAGATGGGATTCAATGGAAGATGGAACTATAGGGACGCAAAAAGAAATAAGGTAAGGGCAATAATGAGCATCTTTGGCGTATTTGCCTGTGCTCTTCTTATAATGTCTGCATTTGGAATGTATGACTCTATGAATGACGTTCAGGACTGGCAATACAACCAGATTTATAATTACAACTCAAAATTATATCTTGATGAAAACATTACAGATGCTCAATTATCAACCGTAGTTAAGGACACAAACGGCGAAGAGATGATGGAGCAGGCCATTGAGGTCAAGTATAGGGGAAATAAGCATACCGCTTCGATGACGGTCTATAATGATTCAGAACTCTTTAGACCAACCGACATCAATAGAAACTATATAGAGATAGATCCAGATGGCGTTGCCATTTCAGACAGGCTTGCTGAAGTATTAGGACTTAAAGTGGGGGATAAGGTAAGGTGGCATCTTGTTGGAAATCCTAAATGGATTGATTCAGAGATAACTCAGACCTATTCAACTCCTTTCGGACAGGGAATAATCATGTCTGAAAAGACCTATGAAAAGTATGGCGGAGATGACTATAATTATTCAACTAATGTGGTTTTAACAGAGGATAAGGACATTAAGAACTATACAGGAGTCACCAGTGTCTCTACAAGGGAAGATATTGTAAAGGGCTGGGAAGACATGACTGAAGCCATGAATCTTATGGTTTATGTTCTTATAATATTTGCTGTCATTTTGGCTGTTGTGGTTTTATATAATCTTGGCCTTCTCTCATTTACAGAGATTCAAAGGGAAATTGCAACTCTTAAGGTTCTTGGATTTAATACAAAGAGCTTGAGACGACTTTTACTCACTCAAAACCTATGGTTTTCAACAATTGGGTTCATATTGGCAATTCCAGGTGCATATATTCTAATGGAGGCCATGATGGGCTCAACAGGAGCTGACTATTATTTCCCAATAAATATCTATCCGTTGAACTTTATAATCAGCCTTATAATGACATTCGGACTTTCCATACTTGTTAATCTGCTCTTTTCAAGAAAGATTAAGAAGGTTAATATGGTCGAATCCTTAAAGAGCAATGAATAGTTGAGGACTATTTAAAACATGAATGAGTTTTACTTATGTAAAACTCTTTTTTTATTTTTTAAATATAAATTCTTTTTATCCCTTTCACCTTATCAAAATCAGAATCAAAAGATATTATTTCATTTATCCGATATGTGATCATACTATCAATTATAGTGCAATCTGCAAAATTTATAGAACCATTGTAAAATTTAAATATATTTAGTGAGTTTTTGATATTTGCAGAATTTACACAATGTATTTTGTCTAATTGATATAATTTATTAACAATGTTATCTATATCCTTTTGTGTGCTTCTTTTATCCAACATATTTAATGATTCAACGAAAACAACACTGTTTGTCATCTTCTTTTCATAATCCACATCTTCCATCAATTTTAAAGCTTTCTTATGATATTTATCATTTTCATTTATTAATGCAATTATATAGGTAGTATCTAAAAAAATCATTTATACCTCTCTTTTAATCTTTCTTTCTTTAGTTTTACCGCATCTGTGACTTCTTCTGTCTTTATTATTCCGGCGATGCTTCTTGAAACATCGTCTCCTTCTGGTTTATCATATTTTAATATCTTTTTAATTTCTTCTTCAGTATTGATTGGTTTATTTTCTTCTCCTTCTTTAACTAATGAAATTCCTTGAGGTATTTCGTATTCGTAATCTTTAAGATCTATTTCTTCGACAGATTCTCTTATTTCATCGTAATTTAATAGTTTTTCTATTTCTTCGATTGATTTTATAGGTTTACTAGGGGTATCATCGTATTTGATTCCATATAGAATGTATCTATTTGCTAAATCTATCTGACTTACACCTGTTTCAACACTTTTTAATTTTAATAATTCTTTCACGTCTTTGTTAATTCTGATTGTAGTGCTCATTTAAATCAACTCATATACTTTAATACTTGTATATTTGTATACATGTATACATATATTTTTCCATTAAAAGTTTTATCAAAATTAAATTTTTCTTTCTTTTTTTAACTTTCATTTTCTATCTATAAGCCGTTTTTAAAACAAAATCCACCTCCCCGCTATTAAAATAATCATATCTCAACTGATTATTGGATACAATCTCATCAGTCATATTCTTATGGATAGCTACCATAACCGTTTTAAAATCATCAATATCATCATGTGGAACCTTAAAATGAATTGAATAAATCTCATTAGAGCTATTTACCATATCTTCAGCAAAGAACGGATTTAATTCAATCACCTCATCATTTAATCTTTCCATATCATCCCTTGTTCTGTTAAGGCTTTCCAGTATATAATAACTATTTGCATGCCTTATTGACGAATCAGAAATCAAGTAATAATTATAGTTATTTAGAGAACTTCTATAGATTCTAAAGTTCTTGCAAAGCCAAAAATACCTTCGATCATTGCTATGATTAGATAGATTAACATTGCTGTCATGATTGCAGAGTTCGGTTTTTTTATAATTCTCACCATAAAGCTCAAAGTCATTGAACCTATATATCACAAAATTGCTAAGATAGTCACATCTAACTGTTCTATTTATAGCCACAACATCACTAGATGATTCTAAATCATCTCCCATAGCTATTATATCAATATCAGAGTGGGGATAAATAGTTATTGAACTTTTAAGAGTCGAATTAAATAGATTCCGATTGATCAAGTCATCATAGTTAGATTGAAGCTTTAAGAGCTTGATATATGATATGGAGTTAGGTATTATCTCTTCATCACTACTGCTTTCTTCATAAAAAAAGCCATTTTCCACAGATTTTTTATTTATGGCAAGTCCTGGTATGATTCGTCTTGATACAATTCCATTATTCAATCCTTCATCTTCCTCCCAATTCATTGGACTTCCAGGATTGTTCAATAGATAATCTACACTTTCTATGCTTATGGCCTCTAGGGAGGAAAGCTCCTCTTGGCTAAGGACCTTTTCATTGACGCTGTCTGTTATATTGGCCATGATTCCTATGATGAATATAATCAATATGAGGGACAGAATCAATTCTGAGGAGTACATTAAGCCTTTTTGGTCTATTTTTAGCTCATTAACTAGTTTTATCATTTCAATCACTCTCTATAGGCCATATTTTTATTATTTAATTCACGGCCGTATTTTAATACTCACTCATTCCATACTTCACCTTATGTCCATGAGGGTCAAGATATAATATTTCATTCAATCCATTTTCACTATTATAAATAACCTCAACCCCTGGATAGATGTCATCACTGAATATTACATGGTCAGAGCCGCAGGCACTGACACCTCCGGTTTCATTGGTCTTTTGAGGATTTATAAATGTTTCAAAGCCATAATGGTCACATCCTGACTTTCCTTCTAGCCTGCATAAGTAGCAAGCTCCATCTGCGCTTTCGTGATAGTATCCATTGTCTCTGCAGTTTTTCATGATTCTTCCATTGTCATCTCCATGATGCTTATAAGGGTCGTAAGGGCATCTTTTTATTATAAATGGAGAGCTTGCATTCTCATAGAATGAATAGTTTTCAACATGATGCCTTCTGAGGAATTTAGCCAAAGAATGGCCATAAAATACCTTTTGATTGGAAGAGGAATCATCATTTTCAAAATTGGAGTCATGAGTTCCAAAATCAGAGTCACCTAAAAGACTATAGTCCTCTATTCTAAAGCTTGAATCATCACCGCAAAAGAGAACAGGTACTGGATCTTTTAGATTATAGCAGTTCACATACGATTCATCTATCTCCTCATAGGAAAAGTCTCCCTTTACACTTGAAATATATGTTTTAAACTTATAGGAAAATGGATCGCTAGTGTTTTCAATCCCTATGATTGAGGAGTTTATTTCAATATTATAGTTTTGATAATATTCCTGATTCTTTTGAGCCAGTTTTTCATCTATTATCTCCTTTAAGTCATCACGAGAGTTAAAGCAGGGTCTTTTATTCTCAATGACATATAAGCTCAGCTCTTCCAATGCCTCACGCTCAATATTAGGTAAATTTCGCTTATAATCTTCTATGATGTATTGGTATTGGTTTGAAGCTATTGTGTCTGTATGTTCTTCCCTTTCCTCTAAAACTGTGTTCAGCACAATAATAGAGAGAATCAAAAAGGATATTAGTAGAATTGCACTAATGACGATTGAATAGTTTCCTTTATTGTCATTAAGCAAGTTTTTAATTCTTGATTCTTTATGGAGCCCTTTATTTGAGTAATCACTATCATAATCTCTTTCTTGGACTGATTTTTTAGTTCCTTTTCTTGTTTTGAAATATTTTTTAATTGTCATTAAAAAATCTTTCTCAAGGAAATACTATTTAAAACTATGTATTTTTGGATAAAAATAACAATTGTGACTTAAAAAGTTGATTTGACTTCGTAAAATTGTTGTTATCCCGTAAAATTGTCGTGGCTTCGTAAAATTGTTATGAAATAAAAACAATTTTGTTGTTATCTTGTAAAATTGTCGTGGCTTCGTAAAATTGTTGTGAAGTTGAAACAATTTTGTTGTCATCCTGTGAAATTGATGTGAAAGTGTGAAAGTTGTTTGAGAGTGTAAAATTGATTTAAAATTGCTAAATAAATAAAACTCCAAAACCATTAAAAACCTTATAGTTTATTATAGATGAAAAATAAATAAATTAATGTTATAGATTATTTGCTATAAAATAGGCAAAAAAGTTAACTAAATAAAGAAAAATTAACATAAATAAAATTAAAATTTTTAAGTTTATTATATAATTACTTAAATTTCAATAAGGAGGAATTTAATGTCTGATACTGTAAGAACATGGCGTCATATCCAACAAAGATACAATCTTATTGGATCTAAATGTACTACCTGCGGTCAAGTTTTCTTCCCGCAAAGAGTTATCTGTCCTGAATGCAGAAGAAAAGGAAATATAGAAGATATACAATTTTCCGGAAAAGGAAAAATTCACACCTATTCCGTGATTAGAACACCTACTTCTGACTTTAAAAAGATAGCTCCTTATGCTGTAGCTATCATTGAGCTTGAAGAGGGCGCAAAGGTCACTGCACAGATTGTTGACGCTGATGTTGATGATATTCAAATTGGCGACCCTGTAGAGATGGTCTTTAGAAAGATTCGTGAAGATGGCCCTGATGGCGTTATCTCATATGGATTCAAGTTTAAAATCGTAAAATAATTATAGATTTTATTTATAATCGTAAAATAATTTTAAAATAGCTTTTAGCTATTTTATTTTTTTTTGCATTTATTTTAATACTTTTTTAAAAAAAGTTATTACTAATTTTAAAATTTTTACTTTAATTTTAATACTTTTAATTTAATTTAACTAATTATTAACAAAGTTTATTAATAATAAAGCTATAATTAATAGTATAAAAGAAATTTAACAAAAAATTTTATATTTTATTGACTTAAATTTAATTTTATTAAGTTTTCTGATTGTAAAAATTTATGCTTTAGACAAATAATATTTATTTAAATAACCAATCGGTAAATTGAAAATTAGCCCTTAAGTCAAGATATTATTAACTTTAACCAAGTTGTAACACATTAACTATTATGTGATTATTATGAGTGAAGATACTGCTGTTTTATTATTAAGTCATGGAAGTAGTCTCCCTTATGCAGAAGAAGTTTTTAAGGACATATGCGCTAAATTTAAGGAACAGACTGAATTTGACGCTGAAGTAGGCTATATGAAAGTGGCTAAGCCAAGCCTCCCTGAGGCAATAAATATCTTAAAGGAAAGAAACCCAGGTCTAAAAAGAATCATAGCAACTCCCGTATTTTTAGCCCCTGGAATTCATACAAACATCGACATTCCTATAATATTAGGCCTTGAGCCTAAGGAAACCGACCCAAGACAGCCTGACGGCAATTACCCAGAAGGCCACTATCTCTATGGCCTTGAAGAGGTTGATTTCGATGGAGAATTAAAACTTATCGATGCAATAGGCCCTAATCCAAGACTTATTGAAATCATAAACAACAGAATAGACACAGCTCTTGAAGATTCCAAGCTAGATGATGATGCAAAGACAGCAGTCTTACTTGTATCCCATGGAAGCAGATTAAACTACAATAAAGAGTTCATTTCATGCGTATTCCAACAGTTTGAAGAACAAACCGATTATGTATGTGACTTTGCATTCATGGAACTTGTAGATCCTAACATTCCAACTACAATTAACAAGCTTGTAAGCGAAAATGAAGTTGACAGATTAATTGTAGTCCCTGTATTCATTGCTCCGGGCGTTCATACAACAAGGGACATTCCGACAATATTAGGCCTTATTGAGGATGATGGTAGCGGACATCATCACCATCACCATCATGATCACGACCATGACCACAGTCACGACCACGGACATGACCATGATCACGGACACTCTCACGGACATCATCACCATCATCATGCCCATGGGGATGAAAAGATGGAGTTCGATGGAGAAATCTTATATCCAGAACCAATCTGTGATGATGACATATTGATTGAAATATTAGAAACCATGGTTAAAGAAGCTCTTTAGCTTTTTTAACTTCAATTCTTTTTAAACTTTAATTTAACTCTTTTTTAACTTCAATTCTTTTTAAACTTTAATTTAACTCTTTTTCAACTTATATTACTCTTTTAAATTCAAATTTGCTCTTTTTTATTGTTTTAATTTATTTCTCTTTCTTTCACTATTTCTCTTAAGAATTTCGATTTTATCTTTTCTTTTTTAGTAAAATTATTATCCTTCCTATTTTAAATATAATATCAAAAAGCAAAGAGGAATCATATGCATCAAAAATTTATGGAAGAGGCCATCAAAGAGGCCGAAATCTCATCAAAAGAGGGAGGATTGCCTATAGGAGCAGTCCTTGTAAAGGAAAACCAAATAATCTCTAGAGGCCATAACAGACTTATTCAAAAGGATTCATCCATCCTACATGCTGAAATGGATGCTATCGAAAATGCAGGGCGATTAAATCACGAAGACTACCAAAAATGCACCTTATACACAACATTATCTCCTTGTCCAATGTGCTCAGGTGCAGTGATTCTATACAATATCCCAAGAGTCGTTATCGGAGATAATCAAACCCTTATGGGAGCAGAAAAGCTATTAAAAGATAATGGTGTTGAAATAATTGTCTTAAACGATGATAAATGCAAAGAGCTCTTTGAAGACTTTGTAAACAATAATCCAGGAATATGGGAAAATGAGCTTGCTAAGGTGGGAAACACTACAGAGCTAAAGGAATAAAGATTTTTAGAGATTTTGAGATTTTAGGTGAAACTATGGAAACAATATTAACCAACGAAAAAGACGAAAGATTCATAGAGCTTTCTAATGAATTGAACAATGAATATTACTCTAATATTGGAGAAGACTCTCTAAAGTATCTCGATTACAACACCTTAGAAGATCCTCATGTTGTATTGCTTGTATTAAATTGGGGAAATCCTATAGCCTGTGCCAGCTATCGTATATTTGATGAGCAGTCAGTTGAAATCAGACGAGTCTATGTAAAGAAGAGATATAGAAATAAAAAAATAGCTTATAAGCTTGTCAAGGCCTTGGAGAAGTTGGCTATGGAAAACAATTTCAAATACTCAATTATTGAAACTGGAAGTGAAAATATGGCTGCCATCAACTTATATAAGAAGCTAGGCTATGAAAAGATAGATAATTTTGGCTTTTTTAAGGACGATGATGCTTGCATTTGCATGAGAAAGGAGTTTAAGACTCTTATTTTTTAATTCTTTCATCATTTTCCTATTTTTTTTTAAATATTTATTTGTCAGCTTTAAATGTGAAGTAATCATTAAATTATTCTAATTTTTTAATCATTATCTTTATTTATTATCTCCATTTGTTGAACAAAAATCAATAATTTTATATTATTTCTAAAAGAAATATATTAATCGGTGCTTATAAATGGATAATCAAAATCAATGGAATTCAAGAATTGCTTTTTTATTATCAATGATTGGAGCTGCTGTTGGATTAGGCAATATCTGGCGTTATAGCTATGTTGTTTACTCAAACGGTGGAGGAACTTTTTTTATACCTTATTTAGTTGCAATTCTAATCATGGGAATTCCATTTCTTGTATTGGAATATGGAATTGGATTCCGCCATAAAGACTCTTTTTCCAATATCTTAAAGAGCATCAATCCTAAATTGGAATACATTTCATGGGCATTGGTTTTAATTATCTATTTTGTTCTAATCTATTATCTGGTTATAGTAAGCTGGGATTTGGTCTATTTAGGCTCAAGCATAAATTTCAGCTGGGGAGCTGATTCTGCTCTTTATTTCGTGCAGAATGTCGGAGGAAGCTCAAACCTCTCCAATATGGCAAGCTTTATAATTCCAACAACCATTTCCATGGTCTTAGTGTGGATTTGTGTCTGGTACATCTCCCACAAGGATTTAAATGAGGGAATAGGAAAGGCTTCAAAGATTCTAATCCCTCTGCTTTTTGGCATAATGGCTTTCATAATTGTATTTGCATTGACCCTTCCAGGTGCAGGCATAGGCATAAGCGCATTGCTGAATCCTGATTGGCAAATGCTTTTGAATGTAAACATTTGGCTTGCGGCCTTTTCACAGATTATTTTCTCATTAAGCATGGGAGAGTCAATTTCACTGACATATGCCAGCTATTTGCCTGAAGGATCTAAATTGACCGACAATGTATTGATTGTGGTTTTTGCAAATTGCGCATTTGAAGTCTGCACAGCTTTTGGAATATTTTCCATTCTTGGTTATATGTCCTACACTTCCGGAACACCGATTGTAGAATTGGTAAGCGAAGGCACAGGACTTGTATTTGTTGTTTTCCCAATGATTTTCAATATTATGGGTGCTATAGGTCATATAATCGCTCCATTGCTATTTATAGCAATATTGTTCGCTGGAATTACTTCAGCTGTTGCAGTATTTGAACCGATGATAAATTCAACAGTCCATAAGCTGAACTGGTCCCGTAAAAAGGCTGTAACTGTATGGTCAATAGTAGGCTGCATAGTTTCATTATTATTCACAACAGGAATCAGCAGCTATCTTGTAGGAATTGTAGACAGCTTCATTACAGAATTCTGCATCCTTCTTTTAATTGCAATTCAATCCATAATATTCACATGGTTCTATGACATAGAAGGAGTCATTCCTATATTGAATGAAAATGACAGGGTAAAAGTAGGAAAGACATGGGTATTTGTTCTAAAATACATATTGCCTATCTTATTGTTCTTCATGTGGGCTAGTGGAGTATATCATTTGCTTTTAAATGCAAATACCTTTGAATTGATTGTTTATGGTCTAATTACAGTTTTTATTATAATTTTGACTTATGTTTTTACAAATATTCCTGAAAAGTCATAGGATAATTAAAAAGCTCTTAATAGTTTAAATAAAAAAAAATAAGAATATCAAATATATTACTAAAAGAGTAATTATTATAAGATAAAAAGATAAAAACAAGGAAAATTCCTTGTTATATTAAGCTAGCTATTCTTTAAGCATTAAATATTCAATCCCTACTAAGGCACTGCAGGGACATTCTTATACTTTGATGCATCTAGAGTCACATTCAATGGCGGTATAACTGCTCTTTTTCATGCTTTTGTGCTGTTCATATATGGTGTGGCTGTGTATTTGTAAGTTGTTGCCGGAAGCTCTGTTTTTACGCTTCCATCTTCGCATACAGCCATAAGACGGCTTGACTTGTTCTCTACCCTTGGGGTCACTGTGATATGGTTTCCCCAAACTCCCTGATGGTCGTTGCATCTTGCAATGATTGTTGAACCGTCTGCACTGACATCAGGCCCTACATAGACTGCAGTGCATGAGGCCGAGCAGGCCTGTATGCTACAGATCAATAGCCCGCATATAAGCAAAACTATAATTTTATTGGATAATTTTCTTATCTTAAACATAAAGGTCCCTCTATTTTGAAAATTATGAGATTAAATATATTAGAATGCCCTAAGGCTTATAATAATCAAGTTAATTAAATCCTTAATATTCTCTTTTTTTGATAGCTTAAATAATTTATTGCTATTTTGGGGCTTGATTGCTTTAGTTTAAATAAGTCATCAACAAATAAAATGATTAATCTCTTTTTATATTTTTATTAATTTCAAAAACTTTATTTATTAGTTCATGCATAGTTTACCATTGTAAACCATTTTTATCTTTTAAAACATTCTACTTCCTTTAATGTATAGTTTACCATTGTAAACTACTTATTTTTTTCAACAAACTTTATATAATAGGATATTCAATAATTAAATAAATATATTATTTAAAAGTAAATTAAAAATAGATTTTATATTCGATAGATGAATTTTATTAAAGAGGTGAGATAATGAAAGAATCTAAAAATCTAGAAGTTTTTAGATACCCTTTTGTTCCTAAAAGAAAAATTTATTTTGAAAAGAGGGAAGAACAATACGATTTTTTTAAAGGTTCTAAACATTTGTCTTTAAAATTCTTAGATTAGATTCTATAGCAGACTTTTAAGAAATTAGAAAAGAAAATATTTTCAATTAACGAAAAAATTGAGAATTACATGGGCTAATTTAAATTTTTAGCCATACATATTTTGTAAATTGACTGTAGAATTTTTTCTTTTTAAGAGGTGATAATTTGAATGAATCCGATATAAGGAAGTCATATAAGGATTTCCAATTACCTCATAAAATTCATAAGGGTTACAATAGAGAAAATGAGTATGATTTTTTTAAAAGGTCAAAAAATTTATCTTTAAAACCTATAGATGTTTGATGATTATGCCTGATTTAAAAGAAATTAGAGACGAGATAAAGCCTCAAACAATTATTTCTAAATATATTAAGAAACTGTATAATTTAACTAATATTTCTCCTTGGTTTGATTTCAGATATTGTTTTTTCAATCCCATTTAAAAAAATCTTAGTAATATGGCTGTAGAATTTAATGAGGTGATAAAAATGAACGAATCTTATGTAAAGAGATTATATAGAGATCTTGGAATCCCTTATTATCGTCCAAAAAAAGATAAAGGAGATGAGGAGTTCGATTTTTTTCCAAAGTATGACCTAATGCATTGGATACCTTTGAAAGTATAGGTGACTTATACCTAGTTTTTTTGAACTAAAGAATGAACTTGAGCCTCAAATAATTATTTCAAAATATATTAACAAATTATTTAAAATTTCCAATCGTAATGTAATTGTTTATTATTCTGGTTGGTTAAACTTTCAAGATAGTTTTAAGGATTTTGGAATCAATGATTTAGATAAAAATGCTTTTATGAATTTAATTAAGGGATTAGATAAGAATAATGGCCTTGATTTAATATTACATGCTCCCGGAGGAGATGTAGGGGCTACAGAATCTATAATAGATTATTTGTATGAGGTTTTTAATGGAGATATTAGAGTTATTATACCTCAAATTGCCATGTCTGGAGGGACTATGATTGCATGCTCATCAAAAGAAATAATTATGGGTAAACAATCTAGTTTGGGCCCTATTGATCCTCAATTTAATGGCATTCCTGCTGAGATAGTTATTAAAGAGTTTTATAGGGCTAAAAATGAAATTTCTGAAAAGCCAGAAACCATTCCCTTTTGGCAGACTAATATTTCAAAATATCCTCCTGCATTTATTATTCTTTGTGAAAATGCAAGAAAATGGTCTGATGAAATTTTAGATAAATCTTTAAGATATGCTATGTTTGATGGGTCGGATGAGGAAAAAATTAATAAAATAAGATTAGAATTAGGCTCTCATGAAAATACGAAAAGTCATGGCAGACATTTATCAGCTAAAGATTGTCAAGAATTAGGCCTAAAAATTTCATATTTGGAAGATGATGACGAGTTCCAAGACACTGTTTTGTCCATTCATCATGCCTGTATGAATTTTTTTAGTATTAATAAGGATTGTTGCAAAATAGTTGCTAATAATGACTCAAAATTTTTCATACAATAAAATTATATTTACTTTTTCTCTTTTTTTTTATTGCACTTATTTAAAGTAGGAGCTTATTATTTTTTTCTTTATTTTTTCTTATTTGATAAAAACATATTTTTATATTAAAAAAATCAAATATTCTTTTATGAAAAGCACTCTTAAAGTCTCTGATATTGGTGAAAAACAACTAATAGAAAGAATCATAGAAAAATCAAAATTATGTTCCCTAAAAAATCCATTTGATTTAGATGATTTCAATTCTAATTACCCGAGTTCTAATTTTAAAACATCAATTGGAGACGATTCTGCACTCTTAAACCAAAATCTAAATACTAATCACTATTTAGTGGCATCATCTGATATGCTTATCCAATCAAGCCATTTTCCAAGAGAAATGACTTATTACCAGATGGGATATAAGTCAGTCATAGTCAATGTAAGCGACTTGGCAAGCATGGGGGCTAAAAATATAGGATTCCTTTTAAACATAGCTATCCCTAAAGACACATCACTTGACAATTTTGACGATCTCATTTGCGGCATTATTCGTGCATGCGACAATTATAATATTCCGCTTGTCGGCGGAGATACAAATGAAGCGAGTGAGATAATCTTATCTGGAACAGCAATCGGACAGGTAGAAAAAGGCAAGGCCCTTATGAAGCACGGATTTAAGGAAGGAGACTTGGTCTCGATAAGTGACCATCTTGGCTATGCCGCTTTAGGCTTTGAGCTTTTAAAAATCAAGGAAGAGAATATTGACAAATACAATGATATAATTTTCCAAATTAATAAAATTGACCCAACAGTTAAGGATTTGGCTCTTTTTAAGGCATTAAAGCCAGAAGCCAAATATGAAGAAGGCCGTATTTTAGCAAGCCATAATAGTCAAGAAAACAGAATATCTGCAACAGACATTACAGACGGCCTTGCAAGTGAATTCTATGAGATTTTAAATGCCGATAAAAAGTATTATCTATTCAATAAAGATACTGAATCCCATAATCCGAATGATTCGAATGATTCGAATGATCTGAATAATCAGCAGAATAATCAGAATAACACAAATAATCAAGATGTGATTGATGAATATGATGATAGCAATTATTCAAAAGGCATAAGAATTTATGAAGACAAGCTTCCAGTGGACGATGAATTTAAGCAAATAGCAGATGTTTTAGGTATTGATTACCTTGATTTATTTTTACATATAGGGGAAGACTTTGAACTCCTATTTACAATCAATAAAGAACTAAAGAGCCAATTAGAAAATGATATGAATTTTTATGTAATCGGTGAAATTACAAACAATAATACAGTTGAAATAGTACTCTCTAATGGAGATATAAAAAATATAAGTTCAAAAGGATACGAGCATCTTAAATAAGTATGAATATTGTATCAATTTTAAAAAACTCTAAATTATCTGACTTTAGGTTTTAAATATTTGCTCTTATGAAGTGTATATTATCAGACTTTAGGTTTTATATATTGTTGTGAAGTCTAAATTAACTGAATTAAATTATTAAAAAACAGGTATTAACATGAAGGAATCTAGCTTTTACATCAAACTATATGAAGAGAACAATTCCACCGACCATATCTCTAACTCAAATAAGTCAGTACAATGCAATCTATGTGCTAGAGAATGTAAAATAAAAAATAATAATACAGGGTTCTGTAAAAGTCAAAAAAACATAGATGGCAAACTATTTGCACTTAACTACCAAAGAATTGCCTCATACCATATAGATCCAATTGAAAAGAAGCCTCTATACCACTTCCTTCCAGGCTCATCCACTTACTCCATAGGCGGTTTTGGCTGTAATTTCTCATGTTTGAACTGTCAGAACTATATGCTTTCAATGAATTCTTATAATGAAAACAACTCAATTAAGATACTGCCAGAAAGGATTGTTAAAAATGCACTTGACAATGATTGCCTATCAATATCTTGGACCTATAATGAACCTACACTATACTTTGAATTTGCTGAGGAAACTTCTAGACTTGCACATAGTCAAGGCCTTAAGAATGTCTTCATCAGCAATGGTTATATGGGTGAAGAAGTCTTGAAAGAAACAGTAAGTTTTATTGACGGATTCAACATAGACTTGAAGTTTTTTGACGATGAGCTCTATAGAAAGATTTGCGGTGGCAGACTAGACATTGTCCTTGACAATCTAAGGACTATTTATGAGTCTAAGAAAAAGTACAATAATCATTTGGAGATAACTACTCTTCTAATTAATGATTTGAATACGGAGAAGGAGCATATTAGAGCAATTAGCAGATTTGTTTTAGATGAGTTAGGTCCTGAAGTTCCTCTTCACTTTTCAAGGTTCTTTCCGATGTATAAAATGACTGATAAGGCTCCAACTGATATTGATTATCTTATTAGGGCAAGAGAAATAGCTATCTCTGAAGGATTGGAGTATGTATATTTAGGAAATATGCCTGCTGATAACAATACTTATTGCCCGGAGTGTGGTGAGCTATTGATAGAGAGAAATAGGTATTGCAATAGGGATAAAAATAGAATAAAGGATGGATGTTGTGTTAATTGTGGACATGAATTGAATTTTGTCTTTGATTAGTTCTTTTAGATAAATTCTTATCCTTTCTTTATCAACACTTTACTCTTTTTTAGAGCTTTTTTAATTATCTTTCTTTTATCAGATTTATAATCTTTTGAGACGCCTTTCCATCATCAAATTGATTGAACTTATCATTCCACTTTTCGTATTTTTCTCCAAACGTGTTTTTATAAGCATTTTCGCTGTAATTTTTAATAAAATCAACCAATTCTTCATTAGTTTGGCATATAGGGCCTGGAACATCTTCCACCATGTCAAAATAAAAGTCCCTAAGATTGTTTTTATAATCATCTAGATCATATGCAAAGAAGATCATAGGTCTTTTTAATATGGAATAATCAAACATTACAGAGGAATAATCAGTTATCATCATGTCTGAAATTAGATAAAGCTCTTGAATGTCCCAATCTGCATCGCATTCTATAATGAAATCATTGTACTTGGACCAATCCATATTCTCCTTGACCAAATAATGGAATTTTATAATTAAGGCATAATCATCGGAAAATTCTTCATATAGCCTATCGAAGTCCATTTCTGTTGCAAACTTATATTGGCCTTTGGTATAGAACTGATTGTCTCTCCAAGTTGGAGCATATAGAATGATTTTCTTGTCCTTTGGAATATTAAGCCTGGTTTTTATCTCATCAATGTCTTTTTCGTTGTCTTTGTTTACAAGAATGTCATTTCTAGGATATCCTATCTCAAGCATCTCTCCTTTAAAGTCAAAAGCCCTTCTGAATATATTTGATGAGTATTCGTTTTGTGATATGAGATATTGCCAAGCGGATGTGTTTTTTCTAAACTCCTCGTGGTATGCTTCAATATCCTGATTTCCACTCATGTCAATGTAATCCATGTCTAATGCAAGCTTTTTAAGGGGAGTTCCATGCCATGTTTGGATGTATTTGGTTTTCTTGTTCTTCTTTAAGTAATATAAATGTCTGGAGTCAAATATCCATGTTCCGCTACGCAATGTGTAATATAGGAATTTAAAAAAGGATCTTTTAGCCTGTATGGCATTTCCTGGGATTTTCTTATCCGGATGCATGAAGGACCAGACGCATTTGTACTCCTTGTCAAGGCCTTGGCTGACGATTTCTTCATAGATATATTTTGGATTTCCTGTGTAGTTTCGCCCATTGCTTGATTCAAATAGAATTATTTTTTCATTTGCAGGGATAATGTATGAGCCAATATAATATAGTGCTCTAGCGCTGCGCTTTGCTGAGATGTATAATATGTCTTTGATTAGTTTTTTAAAGCTTCTTTTCTCTTCTGCCATATTATCCCGCTTTTTTTCATTTTTTAGTTCAACTATATTTTTTCTTTAAATTTTATGATTTTAGAAATAAATAACTATCCTAATTATTTAAAAGATATTATTATGGGCTTTAAATTTACCCTTCTAGTTCTTTAACAAGCAATTGAGCATTTTCCCAATCGGTATGGTCATCTATTTCGGTCCATTTTTAATCCGTTTGTCAATACAAAGTCAATGGTCTTGATAAGACTTAAGTCCTTATAAGCAAAGTCATAATAGTTTTGAGGGTCCTCTTCAATTAATTTTTCTAAAATCCTATTGAATTGGGCTACGTCATCTGATACGACTTTAGAAACTCCAATGAACTCTCCTGTAGAGGATGGAATGTCTAATCCTTTTCCTATGGAGTTTATTTTGCCGTTAGCTATTGTCTTGTCTTCATTAAAGGATTCATCATCAATGATAAGCTTGAATGATTCCTCGTTAAGCTCCTTGAAGTTATCTATTATCATGCCTGTATTTTGTGAAACTGCGAGCCTTGTAATGATTTCAGGGTCTACTACATTGTCTCCGTTTACTAGAATAAAGTCGTCAAGGTCGTTTTCTTCAATGAATTTGCTTGCAAGATAGGTTGATACAGAGGTATTTGTAACATCGTATTTTTCGTTTTCAATGGTCTTGATTTCTATATCATATTTTTCAGCTATTTCGGGGCATAAGTCGATTACCTTATCCTTGTTATAGCCAACGACCACTATAAACTTGCTTATGTCTGCATTTATGCAGTTTTTAATCATACGTTCAAGCAAGGTAGTTTCATTGATTTTAAGCAATGCCTTTGGGATGTCTTTAGTAAGGGGCATAAGTCTTGTGCCCATTCCTGCTGCTAATATTACACCGATCATTTTATCACATTTTTAAATTTTTCAATATTTAAATTATAATTTTTGGTTTATTTAAAATAATTACTCGTCAAAATTTTTCTATAAATTTTTAAAAGCTGTTTTTGAGGACTGTTTAATAATTCATCATAAACAAAATCTGCAATACAGTTTTTTTCTTATGGATTATATTTAACCATGTTCGAGTGAATCAACAATAAACCTCAAATAACTAAATATATCATTTCTAAGATTATTTTAATTCTATTCTATCTATTTCCAAAGGAAATGAATTTAATCTTCATCTTGCAATAATTTCTTTTGATTTACAGCATAAACAATATCCGAACTTTTACAAAGTTCCAAATAAAATTCTAAAACTTTGATGATTTAAAAATATTCTTTATATTATAGGTGCTAAATAAAATTGTTAAAATATTAAATTTATTCATATTTTAGACAATTTCTAGTCATTATTTTTTATAAATTATATAACAAATTATTTAAATATCTATATATCAAAATTATAATTAGGGACGTCTTTTCCTATTTAAACTTGTGAATCATTTTTTACAATAATATATGGTACAAAATAATATATGTAGAAGTTTATTAATAAATTTAACGATTAGAATGGCATTATTTTTTTTAAATAAAATAAAAAACATAATTATTATATAAGGAAAGATGAAAATATAAATCAAACAAAGAAAATAATTAATATAAGCATGGTTTGATACAAAATATATTTCTGACCTCCTTAATAATATAATTCTAATTATCAAAAATGAGGTGATATGATGAGTGAAGATTCAATTTTGCTTACTATAAAATCTTTTACAGATTTACAAACTGAAATAAACAATACTGCAAATGGCGGAATATTAATCTTAGAAGGATATTACAAGTATAATAGCAATTTAGACAGTAATTTTTTACAGAAAGGTGTATTAGTAAATAAAAACATAACCATTTTTGGAAATGGGTGTGTCATTGATGGAAATAATACTTCAAGTTTAATGGAAATTAATGCAAATAACAATACCGTTAAAATTTATGATTTAAATTTTATTAATGGTCACCAAAATACTTGGAACTATGGAAGGGTTAGTATTACAAATTCTATTGCTTATTTTAATAACTGTTCATTCTTAAACTCCACAAATGGTTATTATGGTAGTGTATATATAGCAAAAACATCTCAAGCACATTTTAACAATTGTATATTCAATAACAATTATGCAAAATTTGGTGGAGCTATCTTCAATAATAATATTATGTATTGTAAAAATTGTAGCTTTGAAAATAACAGTGCACAGTCTGGAGGTTCATTGTGTATAAATGGCGAAAATAATGGAGTGGAAAATACAAACAATTATACTTACTTAGAAAATTGCTCCTTTTCAGATAACTCTTCAACAGCACATGGTGCAGTAATATATTGTGATGAATGGTCAAAAGGTTGTTTCAATAATTGTTCATTTGAAAAAAATTCTGCAACAACAAGTGGAGGAGCAATAACAATAGATGGTGCAAATATAGATATAAATAACTGTAGTTTCAATAAAAATAAAACAGGAACATCTTCAACATACAATGGAGGAGCTATTTGGATAATTAAAAATGATATAAGCGGTGCATCTAATGTAAATATATTAAATACTTCATTTAGTAATAATTCTGCTTCTCAAGATGGCGGTGCAATTTATTTAAATGGAACTTGTGTGCTTAAAATTTCAAACTCTTCATTCAATAATAATACTGCAACTAGATATGGAGGAAGCATAAGAAATTATCAAGGAACAGCTACCGCATATCTATGTGGATTTTTAAAAAGCTCAGATGCAACTTATGGAACCATAACAAAGAATGGATGTTATGGGCCTTAATTAATAAATATTGTTTTTAATATTTATTTTGATTGATTAAAATTAAACTAATAATTTCAAATCACTCCTCAATATTGTTCCATAGGTCTTTAAAAGCTATTTTAGGCGGAATCTGTTTAACAATTACATCATATACAAAGTTTACAACCACACTGTTAGTATTGGTATTATTACAGATGTCCTTTATGGCCATGATTGAGTTTTTACCCTCAAATACTATACCGCTTGCCTTTTCATCTACGATGATTCTTTGGCCATAGAGCATTCCAAGGGTGTGGTTTCTGCTTTCACTTGAAGTTGAGGTTAGCACAAGGTCTCCGAATCCACAGTATTCGCTTGCTGTGGATATTTTTCCACCAAATGCTTCTATAATCCTACCAGTATCTTCAAAGCCCTTTGTCAAGACGGCATATCTTGCGTTTTCATTTATGTTCATTCCTTCACAGATACCGTTTGCTATTGCATTGATATTCTTGATGACTCCACATATCTCAAGGCCTACAACATCATCAATGATTTTTACCTTGAATTCTGGTGTGGATAGGACTTTCTTGACCTTTATGGCATTTTCACTGCTTCTTGAAGCAATGTTTGATACGGTTGCAAGGTTCAAGACAATTTCAGATGCAAAATTAGGGCCTGACAAGGCTACGAAGTTTTCATCAAAGTATTCTTCTATCAAGCGACCCATTGATTTCAATGAGGGATATTCAATACCTTTTGCTGTTGTCACAAGTATTGTATCTTCTGAAATGACCTCTTTTAGGTTTTCAAGGGTTGATCTGAATGCAGATGAAGGAATTGATAAAAATATTATCTTACAATCAATCAAGTCGTTCATGTCAGTAGTGGCTATGATATTGTTTTTTAATTTAGTGTTTGGATAGTATTCGCTGTTATATCCAGTTGAATTTATTGTTTTAGCTAATTCTTCTCTTCTTAAGTGCAGATAAACTGTATCTACATTATTAGCCACTGTTTGAGCTAAAGCTGTACCTAGACTACCTGCTCCTATAATTCCTACCTTATCCATTCTTTCACCTATTTTTTTAATCTTTAAATCCTTGAATTGTTTTGGCTTTCTCCCAAGACTTTCCTTTTTTTTTACTCACTAAAGCTTACTCTTTCGAACTTATGTGGTTCTAAAATTGATTTAGTGGCATCTACACCTACTTTTGTAGTGGTTCCATCTATTTCTGAAGCCTTTGGATCTAAGGAAGAACCTCTTGCCTTAGGTACAATAATTATATCATCATCACCTTTTACACGTGTAGCTATTGCATATTCAATATCCTGTGGGTCAAATATATTTACATCCTCATCAACTACAACAACATGCTTTAATGATGGATGTGCAGCGAGTGCAGCCATTATAATGTTCTTTCCATCTCCTTCGGTTTGCTTCTTGATGCTTACAGCAGCATGCAACCAGCAGCAGCCTCCTTCGGTAAGCACTACATTCTGCACGGTAGGAACTGTGTTCTTGACTGCATTGAATATTCTAGGCTCTTGCGGCATTCCTTGAAGAAGCTTGTGCTCGAATCCGGCAGGAAGAATTGCATGATACATTGGATTTTCCTTTTTAAGATACATCTTGCTTAATTTGATTACAGGCTCTTCTCTAACATAGTCATAAGTGTCAGTCAAGTCTACAAATGGTCCTTCAGGAGCGGTCTCATCAATCAATATCTTACCTTCAAAGATAATGTCTGCTTCTGGAACCTTTATTCCGTTTTTACAGTTTACAAGTTCCAATTCTCCATTCTTGAACCTGTTTGCAACTTCCATTTCATCTGCATCGATTGGAATTGAAGTTGTACATGCAAGAAGTATGGAAGGCTCCATTCCAATTGCAATGGAGATATCTAGGTCTTTTCCCATATCCTTTGCCTTTTGGAAATAGGTGTAAAGGTTTCTTGGGACGATTCTAATAGCTAATTTGTTCTTTTCCAGAACAAGCATCCTATGGATTGAAGCGTTTTGAATCCCTGTTTCAGGGTCCTTTGCAAAGACAACCCCTGCAGTAATGTATGCCCCTCCGTCACGTTTATAGTGGGTGAGTATTGGGATCTTTCCTAAATCCACTCTTTTGCTGTCGTATTCATCCTTAAGGTCTATGAATTTGGTGATTGGAGTTGGATTGTTCATTCCATCAATTATCTTGTATAATATTTCATCAACCTGACATCCAAGGGACTGTGCTATCTTTTCCCTTGTATTGCAGATACCGGAGACAACTGGAATGTCGTATCCTTTTATATTGTTTAGCATGACTGTATCCTTTGGATACTTGCGAAGCACCTTTGCAGCTTCATATTCAGCATCTAGCTCTTCATCAATTTGAATAATGTTTAATTCTTCTGCCATTTAATTCCCTCTAATCTTCTTTTTAGTATTTCAGTCAATATTATTGTTTATCAAATCTTTTTTTTACTGTCATTTGTTAATAAGCATGTATAGTTTTAGCTCTTTTCTATCTTTTTTTCATAAATAAGCATACATAGTTTTTTATAGAATTTTATTGCTGATTTTAAGATTATAAATCAGCATTCTTATACTTTATCCATTTTAAGTTCTCTTCTATCTCCTTATTGGATATTGCAAGGATTTCTCCAGCAACTATTGCAGCATTCCTACCATTATCAATTCCAACGGTTCCAACAGGAACTCCAGGTGGCATGTTTGCCATAGTCAGCAATGCATCCTGGCCATTTAATTTCTTAGAACAAGGAACCCCAATCACTGGCTTTTCAGTAAGTGCTACAACACTTCCTGCTACAAGTGCAGACAGGCCACTTATTGCAATGAATATTTTAGCATTGTTTCTTTTACTCATATATGATTCAAAATCCTTAGCATGTCTTATTGGAGAAATATAATCAAGTTTATAATTTATTCGCATTCTTTCAAGTAGTATCGCTACATTTTTAGCTATTTCCATATCTGAATAGCTTCCTGCAAGGATCATAACATCTGGAGTGTCATCAAGCTCTTCAAACTCTATCTTTTCGTATTTTTCTTCTTCCAAGAAGTCTTTTTGGAAGTATTCCCCTTCAATGCTTTCGATAAGCTCCTTTTCACCTGCTTCAACCTTTTCCTGATATTCAACCCTTAAATCGGAAATGTTTTGACCAACCTTTTCGTCATAGCTTGCAATGATTTCTCCGGCAAGGATTGCTGCATTGTCTCCCCTGTTTATTCCAACAGTTGTAACCGCTGTAGGAAACGGCATTTGGACACATGCATACAATGCATCAAGACCTCCCACAGCTCCGTCAACAGGAACTCCAATGACTGGCCTGTGGGTATATGCAGCTATAGCGCCAGGCAAGTGTGCTGCAAGTCCGGCTATTCCTATAAATACTTCTACGCCTTTATCTGTTGCATCTTTAACAAGCTTTTTAACCTTATCGTGGGTTCTATGAGCAGATGCCACTTTTAAGCTATATGGAATCTGAAGCTTTTCCAAAATCTTTATGGATTTCATTGCTATATCCTTATCAGATGCACTTCCAAGAATTATCATAACTTTAGGAATCATCATTATTCTCCTTTATTTATTATTTTGTTTTAGAATTATTTTTTTTAATTATTCTCTAATTCCCCTCTTAGAGTTCTATTGGATATTTGTCAATATTTTTTGTAGTTGCTTTAGCTTTAAGTACTATCAGTTTATCAATAAATATATTTATTGATTCTATTATTTATTATCTTGGTTAGATTCAAATTTATTTTAAAAGTTTGCTGGTTTTAAAAATGTCTTTAAATGATGAAATGCAAGTATCTTACTATTGATATTTCTTTACGTTTAAATGACTTAACTCGATTAATACAAATTAGATTTAAGTTTAATCGATATATATTTATATTATGAAAAATAAAGCAATTTTAAAGGATTAAATTTTTATAAAAGTTTATATAGTCGATATATTTTTTTTATTTAATGATAACATGACGATTGTAGAAAATAAAAAAGAACCTAAGAAAAAACGAATTGTGTATTTAGATTATTTGCGTGCATTAGCAATCATAACTGTAATATTATGGCACTTATTCAATAGAGTGAATTGGGTTGTAATTCCAGAATATTCATTAATTCCTTCTTTAAATTGGTTTATAACTGATTTTTTAGGGACTTGCTGCAGATGCGGTGTTGATATATTTTTAATGCTCTCTGGAGCCTTGTCCTTAGGGCGTGATTGGGACATCAAGTCTTTTTTAGGCAAAAGAATTCCAAGAATTACCTATCCGTATCTGTTCTGGGCCACATTATTAATTTCCATAATGTTAGTTGCAGTTTATTTCAATCCCGATTTATTAAAACTTTTTTTCGGCATATCACATTCCTTTATATAATATTTATTCATGGGATTTTATTAAAAGCTCTTTTTTAGGTCTTAATTGGTGGTATGGACAATATTGGTTCTTTTGGATGATATTAGGCACTTATTTAATCATGCCTATTTTCAATAGATGGATTAAGGATTGTTCAATTAGGGAAGTTGAATATTTCTTGGCTATTTGGCTAATTACTTGCATTTTTGACAATACTTTATTGATCGGATTCCCTGTTACCTTGACCTACTTTACAGGACCAATAGGCATGGTGGTATTAGGATATTATTTAAGGCATACGGATAGAAAAATATTCAATAGCCTTCCATATGCATTAGCTTTCTTATTGATTGGAATGATTGTTATAATGCTATGTTCATATTTCCTATCTAGTCCAGAGGGAATGTATGTCTTTGATAGATATTCTATTCTTTTAGCGATTGAAGTAGTTGGAATTTTCACCCTTTATAAGGTCATTGATAAAAAAGAGCTTAAAATCTTCCATAAGGAAAATGGTTTTTTTAGAAGAGCATCTTTCTCAATTGCAAAATATAGCTATGGGATTTATTTATGCCATGAATTTATTATGAATATCTTTATTATAATATTTTTAAAACATGCTCCATTTAAAGTAACCTTGCTTTTAGTCTTTGTTTGCACATTAGGAACATCTTGGGCTCTATTGGCTCTATTAAATAGAGTTCCATATTTAAATAGGATTATCGGTGCTAAATAGTTTATTAATTATTATTTTGGATTATTAACTAATTTTTTTTATTGATTATTGCCAAATAATTTTATTTTACTATTTAAAGTCTTTTGATTAAGTAAGGGATTCGGATGTTTTATTTAGTTCTGCCCTAATAATGGATTATTAATTCTTTAAACTATCCACTATTTTAACCACTTTCCTGGATTTATATTCCTCTATTTTCTTATTCAATTTTTTATTTTCCTTATTTAAGGTCTTGTTTTTATCAATAAGCTTTTTATTTTCTTCATTCAGGATCTCATTCTTTTCATTGGTCTTTTTAATCTCTTTATTTAATCTACTGTTTTCACCCTTCAATGTCTTGATATTCAATTTAAGATCAGTATTTTCGTGATTTAAGGCATAAATCATTTTAATTGGATTAAATATTTCATTTTCGATCAAAATCTTATTTCTTGTATTTACAAATTTAATCTTATAGGTTTCAGTGAAAAATTCAAATGTTTCGGATAGCTTTATTGAATTAAAGTATTCATCACAGTTCAATTCCCATTTTTTAACTGCTGATTTGAGAATATCATAATAAGGTATTTTAAATTTAAACGTATATTCTCCATTCTCTTCATTTTTTAAATTATTATCTTCATTCTCTTCATATTTTAAATCGTATATTGGATATGCTATTTTTTCGAAGCTAATTATATTTTCCATTGATATTTTATCAATCGACTTTTTTGATTTGGCTTTTATTGTAAATTCCTTGGAATTGAATGATATATCAATAATGTCAATATAATTTTCTATGTTTTTTTCACGTATATCTAAATATAAATAGGAATTTTTACCTAAATCCAAATCTATAAAGAACTTTTCTCTTTCAATGGATTTTCTATGTCTGTTTTTGAGATATGCAGTTTTTTTGAAGCTTTCAAATTCATAAATGACCTTAATTTGGGCACGCTTCTTATCCTTCAGCAAATAAAATGGAATGGCTATTTGCTTATTTTCCAAATGATTTACTAAAAGAGGATTTTCATAATCATTCTCATCAACTAGCTTTGCTATAATCTTGTAATTATCATTCGGTGATAAGTAATTAAGGTAGCCATCAAAATCTATGTATAAGTTATCATTATCATTTTTAAAGTCCAGCAATTCTATATTCAATTCCTCCTCTTCCATCGCTTTTTCAAAATCGAAATAGGACTTATATTCATCATTTAAAAACGATGGAATTTCAGGATTCTTGTATAGCTCATTTTCCAAAGGTGCAAACAGGAGGAAATTCTCATAATCCTTATTTCTTATCATGGTGAAAAGAACCTTCTTATATGAATTCAAGCTGTCTATCAGCGCATCTGGTATTATTTTAACTATCCCATAGACCTCTTCAAACAATTCTTCATGATATTCCTTAGGATAATAGTTGAACCTTTTCAAAAAGAATTTCAAGTCATGATTCAGCCATTTTGAATACTCATAATTCCTTATCTCCTCTTCAACTTCGTACTTTTCCAAGAGATTTTGCACAATTCTTAAGATTTCAAGGCGGTCCTTAATGTTCTTTAGGCTCTTGTCCTGCTGTGTGACGGAGCTTTGATTGGATCTCAATCTCCAATAGTGGAAGATTTCCTTTGAAAATGAGATTGAATCAGCTAAGATATAACTTTCCAGTGAAAATGGAATGTCTTGGAATGATATTTTTTTGTTTGGGAATCTTATATTCTTCCTAATCAGGAATTCCCTATTGAATAACTTATTTGTTACAAGGGTATCCCATAATATGGAAGGCCTTTCGTTTAAGCTCATGATGGCAATGTCTTCATCAAAGTCATTATATGCATTTTTATAAAGGCTCTCTTCCCATACGTTGTATAATGCAAATCTTAAGACATTTCCTATGACAATATCGCTTTCATTCTTTAAGGCCATATTATATAGTGTTTCATATGCTGTTGGTGGCAGATAATCATCAGAGTCTAAAAAGTGGATATATTCTCCTTTGGATTTTGATAGGCCATAATTCCGTGATATTCCCTGCCCTTCATTCTTTTGATGGAAAACTTGAATATTGCTGTAGTCCAATGCATATTTCTCTATGATGTATTTTGAATTGTCTGTTGACTCATCGTCAACTATGATGACCTCTATCTCATCAAAGATTGTTTGATTAATTACAGACAGTAATGTCTCTTCGATATAGTCTTCTGTATTATATATTGGAATAATTACAGAAATCTTAGGATCTTGCATATAAACACCTTTAAACGCTTTTTAATTCTTTTTTAGGTTTTTAACATTCTCTTTATTCATATCTTTTAATAATTATTGCAATATTGCATTTTATTTATTTTTGCATTTTATTTATTTTAATAAAACTTCTTATTATTTCTTATTCTTCTTTTTATCTATCACTTTATTAAATATTTTCTCTGATGAGTTTTCACATTCATACTGATTAAATCTTTCTTTGAAGCTTCTTCTTAAATCCTTATATTTCATTTCAGTCTTTTCAATATTTAAAATGGCTTCCTCAACCTCTTTTGAGCTATGTAAAATAGGTCCAGGCTTATTTGATTCAATATCCATATAGAATCCCCTAAGCTTTTCATCATATTCTTCCAAATCATATGCAAACAGTATTATTGGCCTGTCTAAAATGGCATAATCAAACATTACAGAGGAGTAATCGGTTATTAGAATATCTGAAATCAGATACAGCTCCTCGATTGAGCCATATCCTGAAAAGTCATATACGAAATCATCATCCAGAGGCTGTTTCCAGCCTCCCGCTGAAAAGTGATGCAATCTGAGAATCAATATGTATTCATCCTTCAGGCTTTCCTTAAAGGACTTCAAATCCAGCATCAAGTCAAAATTGTTTTTAAAGCGCCATGTAGGGGCATAAAGGATTACTTTCTTATCTGATGGAAGCCCCATCCTTTCTTTTATTGATTGAATGTCTTCCTTATTGTTTTTTGTATATAATATGTCTGTTCGAGGATATCCAAATTTTAAGAAGTCCTTTTCATATTTAAAACATGTTCTGCTTATCTCTGCAACATAATCGCTTTGCACAGTGAGGTAATCCCAATTCTTATTCTTTTTGATATAGTCCTTTTGGCTCTTTTTGGTTGGAAACTCTCCTGGGGCGTCCAGTCCTATTGTCTTTAATGGAGTTCCATGCATGGTCTGTATTTCAACCTGGCCTTTTCTTTTTATGAAATGCTTCTTAAAGTTTACATTATTGATTAGATATTTTGAAGTTGCGAGGTAATAGAGGTATTTCAGTGAAGATCTTCTTACGCATTTTCCATTTCCTTTGATAGGGTAATGCTCATCCTTAAAGGACCAGATGCATTCATAGTGAGGGTAGTTTTCGTCTATGTATTCATAAAGGTATCTTGGATTGCAGCTGTATTTTCCACCCCAGATTGACTCAAACATTATGCGCTTTTTATTTATAGGCAGTTTTGAAAACAATTTATAGGATATTTGTGAATGTTTAAGCCTTTTTCCAGGGGTGTCTTCATAGACTGGCCATCTTTTTAAGACTTTTAGTTTTAAGAAGCCTTTTAAATCATGATAGACCTTATATTCATAGTAGCTTTTAGAGATGGTTTTATCATCACCCTTGAAAAGATAGAGTTCAGTTGAAAATCGGGATTCTTCATTGATTTTATTGTTTCTTCCTTCAACTGGAACTGGTTCATTTTCGGTTTTTTCTATTTTATTATTTTCTTTTTCTTCTTTTGAGACTGAATCATATTCACTTTCATCTACTTCTTTATTTACAATTGCTTCTTCTTCTGTAGAAGTTTCATCATAAGCATATTCCACATAGAGATCATGAATCTTCTCATATAGGTTTTTAGTAATCTCCTTATTTGAAAAGTCTATGCTGAATTTTATATCTCCGGTTTGCCTATCTATCATTCCATCAGATAGTATGTAATTCTCTTTGCTTGAATCGTCTTTAAAGTATAGTTTGGCTGTTTTTATTCTATCTGCTTTATATGTGCTTCTTGTTTCATTAAACCTATTGGAATATAATTTGGCATCAATATCAATTCTGTCCCTATTTTGTCTGATATCTAAAACTTGTGTCAAGCTATCAAAATAATAAATGTCCAAGTAATAATCATTTAAGGTACTAATAAGACATTGTCCATATTTGGAATCTAATAATATAAGTTCTTTTGACTTGTATATGGAATTTTCCCCATCACAAAGTATTTTACCTGGCTTCTTCTTTAGCTTTCTAATATCTATCTGGTAGCTTTTATCCTCGTTGTCATATTCAAAAGCTATTTTTTCTTCTTCATTTATTGAGTCCGCTTCGTAATAAATGTATAAATTTCCGATATGGTCGCTATCTAATTTTAAAACATTTTCATCTAGTCTAATCTCTTTAAAGTAGTTTTTTAAAGGGAGTGCTTCAATAATGATTTCATCCTTCAAGGTATATCTAATGAGGAAATAGGTGTTTTTATAGATTACAGCTTTCATATTGGTTTTTTGACGAATGTCCTTTTTCGCATATCCTAAAAAGAAATTTTGACAGAGTTCCTTTTTTTCATAAGATAGGAATGGGCTTTGATAGATGCCATTTAGCTTGAAGTCTACAGATATTCTATTCTCTCCAAAGAAGTCCTCATCATCACATATTTTAGAGAATGGTATGAAGATCTTATATCCTGCAGCATCATATGAAAATCCTCTTCCAAACCTTATGTTGAAGGAGCTTATGTTTCCAGTTTCAACATCTTCTGAATCTATCTTGATCTTTTTATGGCTATTGGCATTTGTCAGATGGAATCTGTGCTCTCTGTCCTTAAAGTTTTTGATATCCAGTCCTGGAATAAGCATAAATCCTCTTATTAGAAATCCGTCATCCCTAATCTCAATGTCTTGAATGTATTTTCTATTGTATCTTTCCCTGATGTATTGGTCTATGTAAAATGGGCTTTGCTTAAACACTTCCTTATCTGCATTGAACATTATATGTCCGTTTTTTTGATAGACCTTTGTCTCCTTTATATTTTCAGCCTTGAAGTTCAATATTGAAACTATCTTGTCAATTTCATCATCCATCAGATATTCATATTTTAACCTTTCATACTCATTCAAGTACTTGAATTCATCAGCATCTATGTTATTTTGGATGTAATCTCGGATTAGTGACATTATTTTATATCCCTGTTCCTTATCCATGCTTCTTAGCTTTCTAATAAAAATAAGAAGGTCGGTTTTAAGCCATTTCATTGTTTTTACATGGCGGAGCCTTTCATCATCAACATTCTCATCGAAAAACTTGTCCACCAGCCCCATGACATAAAGCCTGTCTTCGAGATTTTTAATTTCGGTGGTTGTTTGTGTAATCGATTTGGATTTTCCTTCCCTTATTCTCCATAAGTAGCAGTTTTCGTAGACTATTGAAACGTTGTTTGCTAGAAAATGCATAGGTATTGTTACAGGTATGTCCTCATAGAGTATTCCTTCGGGAAACTGGAAATTATGTTTCTTCCAGAAGCTGTGCTTGATTAGCTTGTTCCAAGCGGTTGTATCATAAAAGAGTTCTGGGCTTTCGCTGATGTGTGTTTTCTCTTTGTTTCCATTGAAAGCTATTTTATTAATGTTTGAAATCTTGTATTTTTTTGAATTAAATCTCCAGAATCCTCCAATGGTCATATCGCTATCGTTTCTTATGGCTGTTTTATACATCCATTCATAGGCATTTGGAGAAAGCTTATCATCTGAATCAAGGAAAATTATGTAGTCCCCTTCTGCAAATTCGCATCCGTAGTTTCTGGCATGGCCTAATCCTTGATTGACTTCATGGTGGTATTCAATGTTTTCGTAGTTTTGGGCATATTCTTTTGCGATTATAGGGCTGGAATCTGTAGATCCGTCATCTATCAGTATTATTTGAAGATTCCTTTCATATCCGTCAGTCAGTTCCATATCATTTATGGTCTGATTAACGACGGATTCAAGGCACTCCTCTAAGAATTCGTAAACATTATAAATGGGAATGATCACGCTTACTCTAGTTTTCATTTCAATTCTCCATAATTAAATCTTAATGGGGACGTTTTTTAATCATTATGCAATGCTTTTTGTTTGGTCTTTGTTTTTTGATGTTTTTTTCTTTTTGCAATGCTTTTTGTTTGGTCTTTGTTTTTTGATGTTTTTTTCTTTTTGCAATGCTTTTTGTTTGGTCTTTGTTTTTTGATGTTTTTTTCTTTTTGCAATGCTTTTTGTTTGGTCTTTATGGTTGTTAATTTATATTATTTTATTTTTACTATTTACTCGATTTAATTTAATATAAGTATGATTTTATATAAATAATTTAACTTTATTTCTTAATTTATTTTGTAAATATAGCCTAAATGAAGTGCATCTTAAAATTAACTAATTTACAATAAAATTGAATAGAATTTTAATTTAATTCCTTATTAAAATGGAAAAAGATTTAGAAAAAGTATTTTAAATTTAAAAATGCTTATTTATATATTTAAAAAGAAACAAATATAATATTTGACTGTATCCTTCATGCTTAATTTAGTAAAGATTTTGTTTTATAAAAATTATTAATTTATTATGGATATTTGGATTTATTTTTAATCTATTTGGGATATTTAGTTTTATAATTAATCTATTTAGGATATTTGGATTTATTATTAATTTACTCATGATATTTATTTTAGAATTATCATCATGCTTTATTTAAAAAGATTTATACTTAAAAGAAAGGTTCAGTGATTAAATGAAAACCAGAATTAGTGTCATCATTCCAATTTACAATGTTCATGAATTCCTAGAGGATTGCATAGAATCTGTCTTGGCACAGACTATCAATCATTGGGACCTTGTAGATGATTATCAAAGGAATCTTCAAATCATTTTAGTGGATGACGGCTCTACCGACGACAGCGGTGAAATTGCTAAGTCTTATGCAGCCAAATATGAAAATGTTGAATACAGATATGAGGAAAATCAAGGATTAGGCCATGCAAGAAACTACGGATGCGAATTTGCTGAAGGGGACTATATCATTTTTATAGATTCAGATGACATCATTCCTCCAAAGGCATATGAAAGGATGTATCGCATTGCGCTTAAAAATGACAGCGACCTTACTATCGGATCTGTATGGCGATTTAATTCAAAGCTGACTTGGGCTTCCAACATTCATGAAATCGCTTTTGGCGGAACAAAAGAGCTTACTCACATTAAGGAAAGCCCTGAGCTATTTTATGACACCACTGCATGGAACAAGCTTATCAAATTTAGCTTTTGGAAAGAGCATGGTTTCCAATTCCCTGAAGGAATACTCTATGAAGACATTCCAGTTACAATGCCTATGCATTATTTGGCAAACAATGTTTCAATAGTCTATGAAAACTGCTATTTATGGAGAGTGAGGGATGGAATATCCAAATCAATAACTCAAACTACAGATGACCTGAAAAATGTTGAGGACAGGCTTTATGTCATGGGATTGGTGGATAAGTTCTTTAACGAAAATGTCAAGGAAGAGGAATTGCATAGGGTAAAGAATTTGAAATGGATAAAGAACGATTTGATGATCTTCATCAATAAGCTAAAAAGCATGGACATAGACGAGTCTCAAGAAATCATTGACCTTTTGCTTGATTATATCGACCGTAACATAGACCCTAAATACTTTGATGAGATAAATGAGATTGAAAAGCTCAAGTATGAATATTTGTTTGAAAGGGATTTTGACAGACTATTGAAATTGCTTAATTATGAGCATGTTAATTTCTATACTTTAAATATTCACTCAAAAGGTTCCGATGTTGTCATTGAAGGAGATAAGGACGTTTTTAAGACATCATCATTCATTGTAAACGATTTCATTAAGGAAGGGAAAAAAGCAAAGTACATTCAAAAGGTCAATCTAGAGGAAGAGGCATTGGAAGTCAGCGGTTTTGTAGTCATTCCCGGTTTGGAGGCAAAGGAATTCAAGGATGTGGAATATTCCTTTTATTTGGTAAATAGCGAAAATCGCAAGAAGATTGCCTTGCGTCATGAACAGATTTATTTGGGTAATATCAATTCCTATCGTCTTCGTTTTGGAAAGAAATTCTCTTATAAGGCTGCAGGATATACGGTATTTGTTCCTTATGAATTGATTGAAGACAACGAGGACTTCTTAGGAGAAAATAAAATCATAGTGGTCTTTAAGCAAAGGGGAGTCACTCATAATATTTTTGCAGGAAACGCTAAAAAGAATGTCCGCAGCAGGAGCGAAAACAGGGCGGTTCTCATTGGAAAAACATATATGTCCATTGGATATGATAAGAATAACGAGATTATAATCAATGTTTCAAAAGCCAGACATTCTTATGATAGGATAGAGATTGAGGATGATGATCTATGCATATTCGGCCCTTATGATGGGGATGTCTTCCTCCATTACAATAAAAGTTTCATCAGTCCCGAAAGCAATATTCCATTTGCTTATGATGATGGCAATCAGTGTTACCGTTTAGATTTAGATAATATTCGGTCAACAGAAGGCCAGATTCTATATGATAATGGAGAATCCCTTGTTTATAAAGATAAAGAGCTTTTATGTTTGTATTCTTCTAAAGGCCAATGTGTAATCAGCAGTCTTTTGGATCATAATATTAAGATAAATAAGTTTAAGAATTTTTCATTAGTCTCTGAGATTAGTGAAAGAAATAATGAGATAGATATTGTTTCAAGGCTTCACTCTTTAGACCTTGGTGATAGACAGTTGAAGTCTGCAACCCTTTATTTCTTTTTAGATAAGAATCAATCTTCTTATCCTATTGCAGAGGCTAAGATAATTAAAGATGTTTCTACTACACAAGATAGTCATATTGGGGATAATGCTTACATTGATGATAAGGATAGTGAGGATATTGATTCTTCTTCCCTTAATGGAGAAAATACTTATGAATTGAATTTTAAATTCAATATGAACAATAAGATAATCACAGAAAATCTTTATCATGGTTACTTTGATCTATTAATTCGCTATGATTTTGGCGATTTGGTCTTTTCAACACCTATACATCTTTTGGATGATTTCAAGGCCCTTCTTAAGAAGAAGGTATTTCATTTTACTATCTATAGGGGAAATGCTTGGACTTTAAGGATAAGGGCAAAGAAAAAATGGAATTGGTGGGATGGCAGACCTAGAATATATACAAGAGCATATAGAATCTTCAAGCACTTGCCAATCAATAAGAAACGAATAATGTTTGAGTCAATGTGGGGTGCAAAATACAGCTGCAATCCAAGATACCTTTATGAATACATAGACGAAAACCACCCTGACTATGAATGCATTTGGTCCTTGAATGATGAGCATATCCCTATTAACGGAAATGGAATTCGCGTAAGGCGTTGGACTCTAAAATATTTCTATTATCTTGCAACTTCTAAGTATTTTGTTGACAATGTCAATTTCAATGAGCGCTATGAAAAGAGGGAGCCTCAAAGATATGTTCAAACAATGCACGGAACACCTTTAAAGACATTGGGATTGGATGTTCCAGGGGATTTCCCTACAAAAGCAAGTGAGGAACGCTTCATTGAAAGATGTAGCCGTTGGGATTATATCACTGTTCAGAGCGAATATGTTGAAGACATTGCCAGAAGCTGCTTTAAGTTCGATAAGGACTTCTTAAGATATGGCTATCCTAGAACAAGCATGCTTTATACAATGAACAATGAAGAGGACATAAATAAGATAAAGGAAAGAATGAACATTCCTTTAGATAAGAAAGTGATTCTTTATGCCCCTACTTGGAGAAAGAAAAATAAGGTGGAAATCATGTTGGATTTCCAGTCATTTAAGGAAAGCCTCTCCGATGATTATATCTTGATTCTAAGGCTCCATCATTTGATGTTTTCAGCTGATTTTGCCCCTATAGAGGATGATTTTGTTTATGACCTTTCTAGACATGATTCCATAGAGGAACTGTATTTGATTTCAGATATTCTTATCACTGATTACTCCTCTGTAATGTTTGACTACTCCATTTTAGATAGGCCTATAATTCTTTTTGCTTATGATTTAGAGGATTACGCTGAAAAGCTAAGAGGATTTTATATTGATATTCAAGAGAATAAGCCCGGCCCTATTTTGTTTAGCTCAAAAGAAGTGGAGGATGCCATCAGTAATATTGAAAAAACAGAAGAGGATACTAAATATCTTAGAGAAGAGTTTAGAAATAAGTTCATTCCTTATGAATGCGCTAATTCTTCTGAAAAGATCTTTAATGATTTGGTTTCTGGAAAATAATATTCTGGCAAGTATCTAATTAATTTTAAATATTTTCTAGATAATTTATTTTTTTTTTTTTTAAGATTTTTTATTCATATACTTTTTCTTATCATATCAAAAATCTTATCATATCAAGAAAATTTATATATATTCCTTTTTTTACCTTTCTAAGGAGATAGGGGAGCAATCGCTAGACTTATCCAAGCCTATATTATTATTTTCTTAGGAATAACCTGATACATATTTAATATATGGTATTTTACATAATATTACAATGATAATCCAACTGACCAAGAAGATGATTATGGAAATCAAGGGAATTGCTAAAAAGACTTGACTGCCTGTTAAATTCATTGGCTGTATATAATAATAAACAATGACTGTAGGAATTAGATTAATTAAATACATTCCATAGCTTGCCCTGCTTACTGAAAGAACAAATTTTGAAATGATATTTGATTCTAAAAACTTCTTGATTGGTGAAAAGATACCTTTTGAAGCTTCATAAATGCTCTTACATAATAAGAAGAATGAAGCTGCTTGCAAGATTCCTATGAAGCTGACATCTAGCCATGAAGATAGGATGACTGATTGGCTGGCAACAAAATTTTCAGTTATAGGTATGTATCCTAACTGGCCGCAAATCTTTATGGATGTAGACAATATGAATAGGATTATGGAAATGACAATCATCTTGCTTGTACTGAGATTAAAGTCTTTTTTAGATAAGTAATAACCTAAAACCAAATATCCTAATGGGGATAAGAACAAAGTCAAGTAAAAATATTGTTTTATTTCAAAGAAGTAAGTAAATTGATAGAATATTGATGCAAAGATAAATATGTAAATGAAATATTCGATTTCTTTCAATGATGAATGTTGAATATATTTATTTATTATAGGTATGCTTAAATAAACACCTAAGATTGTCCAGAAATACCATCTGAAAGCAAATATGTTTTGCTGTTCATGGGTATGGTTAGTCAATGCTATGAATATGAATGTTATAATGTAAAAAAACAGGAAAGGATATGTTATTCTATTTATTCTTTTTTTTAAAAAAGAACCGATTTCAATATCCCTATTTAAAAGAAGAGCTCCGCTTATCATTATAAAAACAGGAACTCCGAACCTTACAATACTTGATAATGAATATACTTTTATGCCCATGACTTTTGCTTTGGGCCATACTAGAAACACATGCAATGCTATGATTGAAAAAATAGCGAAAAACTTCAATAAATCAATGTATTGTAATCTGACTCTTTCCATGGTAAAGTTTATGTATTGAACATTATTTAAATTTTTTTATAAACTGAAAACAAGAAATTTAAGAAAACTATTATTTTTCACTTATTGCATATTTATCCCTCCTTTTTATGTTTTTAAAAATTATAAATTAAATCTAGGCTCTTTTATAAGTAAATAACCTTAGATAAAAGATTTTCTAAAATAATCTAAATTAAGTTATAAATTATTTTAGATTAAAATCTTCTAATTTAATCAAAATTTAGCTAAATTAAGTTATAAATTATTTTAGATTAAGATCTTCTAAATTTAATCAAAATTAACTTAAATAATCATAGATAACTGAATCCTACGTTTTGGAATGTCCACATCCAAGACCTTAACATCAATTATGTCCCCTACACTTACAAAGTCCATAGGATGATTTACGTATTGGCTGTCTGTTATCTCTGACTTGTGAACCATGCCATCCTGATGGACCCCAATGTCTACAAAGATTCCAAAGTCAACTATGTTTCTTACAGTTCCGCTTAATACCATGCCCTTTTCAAGGTCTTCCATTGTTAGAACATCCTTTCTAAGGATTGGCTGAGGCATCTCATCCCTTGGGTCACGGCCAGGTTTCTTAAGCTCCTTTGCAATGTCCTTCAATGTTATTGAACCTATTCCTAGTTCTTGGGCCATGTCCTCAAACTGCTTGTCTGTAAGGTCAAGGTCTGATTCCTTTATCTTCTTATTCTCTAAATCCTCAATAGAATAGCCTAAGAAGCTTAAGAAAGCTATTGTTGCCCCATAGGACTCTGGGTGTACTGTGGTGTTGTCCAATGGATTAGGGCCTTTGACTTTCATGAATCCTGCACATTGTTCGAATGCCTTAGGTCCAAGCTTCTTGACATTTAAAAGCTCATCCCTTGTATAGAACTTGCCGTTTTCCTCCCTATAGCTTACAATGTTCTTGGCCACTGTCTTGCTTATCCCTGCAACATGCTCCATGAGGGATACAGATGCTGTGTTTACATCAACCCCAACATTATTTACAGACTTTTCAACCACATTGTCAAGGGACTCACCTAGCTTCTTCTGGTTCATGTCATGCTGATACTGTCCCACTCCGATAGATTTAGGATCTATCTTTACAAGTTCGGCAAGAGGGTCCTGAAGACGCCTTGCTATTGAGATTGCACTCCTCTCCCCTACATTATAGTCTGGGAATTCCTCTGTTGCAAGTTCGCTTGCAGAGTATACGCTTGCTCCGGCCTCATTCACTATCACATACTGAACGTCAAGGTCCTTTATTATGTCTGCTACAATCGCCTCGGATTCCCTTGAAGCGGTTCCGTTACCGATTGCAATGATGTTTATATCATATTTGAAAATAAGGTCGCGAACAGTTGAGCGGGTTTCAGCTATCTTGTTTTGAGGCTCTGTTGGATAGACCACTGTAGTGTCAAGGACTTTCCCATATTCGTCAACAACTGCAAGCTTGCATCCTGTTCTGAATGCAGGGTCCCAGCCAAGGACAACCTTGTTTATGATAGGGGCCTGCATCAGGAGCTGTTCAAGGTTTTTTGAAAAGAGCTTTATAGACTTGTCCTCTGCCTTTTCAAAGAGCTGATTTCTAAGCTCCCTTTCAATGGCAGGAGCTATAAGACGTTTATAGGAGTCTTGTATGGCCTCTTTAAGAGTCTCTTCAGTATACTTGTTATATATAGGCTTTGTTGGCTTTCCGCCCTTATTGATAAGCACATGTCTGGTAAGATAGCTAATTATATCCTCTTCAGGAGCGCTTATCTTAATTTTCAGGAACTTTTCCTTCTCTCCTCGGTTGATTGCAAGCACCCTATGGCTTGCAATCTTGCTGACCTCTTCGCTATATTCATAGTACATGTCATAGACTGAATCTGCATCCTTGTCCTTTGCTTCAGAGATTAGTTCTCCATCTTCATAGCTTAGCTCACGAATTAGGGAGCGGAAGCTTGCATTGTCAGATATGATTTCAGCGATAATGTCTTGTGCACCGCCGATTGCCTCTTCCACAGTGTTTACTCTTAATTCCTCTTCTACAGAGTCATCCTTTGTAATGTAGTCTTCAGCGATTTCCTCTAATGGAACCTCGATTTCCTGTGCAAGGATAATGTTTGCAAGCTCTTCCAAGCCCTTTTCCTTAGCTATTGTTGCACGGGTTCTGCGCTTTGGCTTGTATGGACGATACAAGTCTTCAAGCTCTACAAGTGTTTTGCAGTCAAGGATGGATTGCTTAAGTTCATCTGTTAGTTTGCCTTGCTCTTCGATTGAATTCAACACTGTCTCCTTTTTCTCTTCAAGGTTTCTAAGGTATTTTAGCCTGTCATCGAATTTACGTAGCACTTCATCATCGAGGGAACCTGTAAGTTCCTTTCTGTATCTTGCAATAAATGGAATGGTGTTTCCATCATCTATAAGTTTTATAACGCTTTCAGCCTGTGATATCTTTATATTAAGTTCTTGTGATAATGTATCAGCAATCATCATGTTTGTTTTTCCTCCTCGTAAAATTTAATCCAAAATATATTTTTTAAATTCCTATTTTAATCAAAGTTTTAGATTATAAAGTAAATCATCTATTATCTTCATTTTTTCATTGAAATTTAAGTTATATATTAAGTTATTAATTAAGTTATAAATTAGTTTTAAATTAAGTTAAAAAAATTTAAGATTATAAAAATAATATAATTCTATTAATTTTTACCTTAATAATTTTATAATTCTGTCTATATTTATAATTTTTTAATTTCATAATTTCATTAATTTTTTAGATAAAATTTTTTTATTCCTTCAATCATAATTTCATTAATTTTTTAGATAAAATTTTTTTATTCCTTCAATCATAATTTCATTAATTTTTTAGATAAAATTTTATTATTCCTTCAATCATAATTTCATTAATTTTTTTTATAATGTTAATTCATCGAATTTTAAATTTTTTTCAATTTCTAATTTTTTCACTTTTTGAGCTCTTTCTACCATTTATGGTATATGTAATATTTTGAAAAATAATATTTGAATATATAAATCAATTAAATTAAAAGTAGCTATTTTTATTTTATACATATTCTTAAATTACCATCAAAATAATCAACTTCAAAATAAATTAGATGCAAGTTATCTGAGTTTAATAAATTGTTTAATCATTAATATAAAATTCTTTTTAAAATCGTTAAAAAATTAGTTTTTAATGTGAGTAAAAATTCTATTAAAAATTACTGAAAATGAAAATTAGTTCAGTTATAAGATTAGTAAAATTATTTTATTAAAATTAGTTAAGTTATTAAGATTAGTAAAATTTAGTTTTATTAAAATTAGTTAAGTTATTAAGATTAGTAAAATTTAGTTTTATTAAAATTAGTTTTTTAAAAAAAATTTAAAAATTGGGAAAAATAGAATTTTCCCAATTAAAAAATGTGTTTAACTTTTCCTTCTAAGTGTTACGCCAACAATTGCAAGTAATGACAAGAGTGCAATTAGTATTGGATTACCTGTAGGTAGCATCTTGATTGGAGGATTGTCTCCGATCACGATTACAGTTGCTGAGTCATTGTTGTTTGAAGTGTCGTTGTCGTAAGTGTCACTTTCGACGCGTGCTTCGTTAACAATTTTTCCAGTTGTTAATGCTCTGACGTTTACTTTAAGGGTTACTTCTTCACCTAATGCCATGTCTCCGATGGCCCATTTGCCTGTTTGAGGGTTGTAACTTCCTTTGCTTTCGTTGAAGCTTAGGAGTTTCACTCCTTTTGGCAATACGTCGTATACACGAGAGTTTACTGCTGTATCAGGACCAAGGTTGACAACGGTAATAGTGTAAGTGAAGTTTTCTCCTACATAAGTTTTGGTCACGTTAGCTGTCTTGGTGAGTTTCAAGTCAGCGATTGAAATGACTTTTATAGAGCTGTTGTCACGGTTGTTGGATTTGTCCGGATCGTAGGTGTCTGATGAGACGACCACTTTGTTGTTGATTCTTGTGTCGATAGCGTCAACAATTGTTTCTATGGTCATTGTTACAGATTTGCCTTTTGCAAGGTTTCCTATTGTCCAGATTCCAGTTTCGTAATCGTATGCTCCGTCAGAATCATCTGAAAGGTAGATTATTCCTTCAGGTAAGATGTCTTTTGCGATTGCATTCACTGCGGTGTTAGGGCCGTAGTTTACAACTTTTATAGTCCAGTATACAAATGTGCTGTTAAGGCAGTCTTTGCCATAATGGTCATTTGTTTTTGTGACTGCTAAGTCAGCAATAGGTACTGGAGTAATGGTACAGTTTACAGTCTTGTTTGCATGTGGAGTTACAATGGTCAAGTTGTTGGTTAGGTTTCCAAGTGCTTTTGCTCTGACTCTTACTTTTATCACTGCATTTGAGTGTGCAGAGATATTGGTAATTGTCCAAGTGATCACTTGTCCTTTAACAACTTCCTTGATTAACTTAGCACCACTTATACCAACGGTTTTGACATATTCCAATCCTTGTGGCATGCTATCAATAACTGTTAACTTGTTAGTGTATTTAATGTCTCCAGTGTTTTTGATAGTCAAGCTGTATACAACGGTATCATTGTAGTAAGGAGTTGCATTGTTCACGGTTTTTTCTGGATCTGGAATGTCTATGACTTTTACAGACTTATTGGATGGGTTGTTGGATAGGTTCCAATCCCTTTCATCGCTTGTTACATTTACAGGGTTGTCAACGAATGGTGTAACCACTGTTGCAACTGAGGTGATTACCAATGTTTCTGTTGTGCCATTTTCCATGAAATCAATTGTCCATGCACGTGCGCTAGGATCGTATCTTCCTTTTGTTGTTGTGTAGTTGATGATTTCAAATTCACTTGGGAACAATTCGTCTATGACGACATTTGTTGCGTTGGTTCCATTCCATGCATTGTGGACGGTAATGGTCCAGACTGCTGTGTCGTCTAGGAAGTATACGTCCTTATTGCTGGTTTTTGTAGTTGACAAGTCAACTATTGGCTGTACATCGATTGGAGTTTCTACTTTTTTGCTGTCTCCGTTAGGGTAGTAGATTGTCCAGTTGTTGATTTCTATTCCGACTGCGTCACATCTTGCTAGTATGGTAATTACTGCGGTTGTGTTTGCTTCGATGTCTGTTACGGTCCAGGTTTGGACTTTTTCAGTGCTGTTGAAGCTTAGCACTCTTAAGCCGCTTGTGTTTACCACTCTAAGGAATGTGACTCCTTCTGGTAGGCTGTCCACTAGTGTCACGGTTTTGTTATAGGTTTCATTTGCTAGGTTTGTGACTGTCAAGTAGTATTCGATCTCTTCGTGGTAGTCTGGGACCGGTTTGCTTGCAGTCTTGTTGATTGGAGTGTCAACAATTTCTATTGTTGCGTTGTCTCTGTTGTTTGAATAGTTCCATTCTTTTTCGCTGCAGCTTACGTTTGCGACATTGGTTATGTCGGTTTTGTTGATTTTTGCGACGGATACTATTGTGAGTGTCTGACTTGTTCCGTTTGCCATGAATCCTATAGTCCAGATTCCGGTTCTGTTGTTGTATTGACCTTGTGTAACTGTGTGGGTTAGGTATTCGACTTCTTTTGGTAATATGTCGTTGACGTTAACGTTGGTTGCGTTGGTTCCGTTCCATGCATTGTGCACAGTAATGATCCAGGTTACGTTGTCGCCTATGTGGTATATTTCTTGGTCGGCTACCTTTGTAATTGACACGTCCACTATTGGTTTTACCTCGATTGTTGCGTTTACGGTTTCGCTGTCTCCGTTAGGGTAGTAGATTGTCCAGTTGTTGATTTTTGTTCCGACTGCGTCACATCTTGCTAGTATGGTAATTACTGCGGTTGTGTTTGGTTCGATGTCTGTGACGTTCCAGATTTGGTGATTGCCACGTCTTTCGAAGCCTAGTACTCTTAAGCCGGTTTCGTTTACCACTCTAAGGAATGTGACTCCTTCTGGTAGGCTGTCCACTAGTGTCACGGTTTTGTTATAGGTTTCATTTGCTAGGTTTGTGACTGTCAAGTAGTATTCGATCTCTTCGTGGTAGTCTGGGACCGGTTTGCTTGCAGTCTTGTTGATTGGAGTGTCAACAATTTCTATTGTTGCGTAGTCTCTGTTGTTTGAATAGTTCCATTCTTTTTCGCTGCAACTTACGTTTGCGACATTGGTTATGTCGGTTTTGTTGATTTTTGCGACGGATACTATTGTGAGTGTCTGACTTGTTCCGTTTGCCATGAATCCTATAGTCCAGATTCCGGTTCTGTTGTTGTATTGACCTTGTGTAACTGTGTGGGTTAGGTATTCGACTTCTTTTGGTAATATGTCGTTGACGTTGACGTTGGTTGCGTTGGTTCCGTTCCATGCATTGTGCACAGTAATGATCCAGGTTACGTTGTCGCCTATGTGGTATATTTCTTGGTCGGCTACCTTTGTAATTGACACGTCCACTATTGGTTTTACTTCGATTGTAGCGTTTACGGTTCTGTTCATACCTTCTGGTCCGTAGATTGTCCAAGTGTTGTCTTGGACTCCAATAGCATTACATACTGCAAGTATTGTTATAGTTGCTTTTGTATGTGCTGTTATGTTTGTTACGTTCCAGGTTAGGTTTTTGGTAGTGTTATCGAAACTTATTACCTTTAAACCGGTTACGTTCACTACTTTTATGAAGTCAACTCCTATTGGGAGCCTGTCGACGAGTGTAACGGTTTCGTTGAACATTATGTCTCCAGTGTTTTCCACGGTGAGGTTGTATTCAATCTCTTCGTGATAGTCTGGGGTTGGATTGCTTACGGTCTTGTTGATTAATGGATAGATGTTGATTACAGCATCGTCTACATTGTTTGTGTAGTTCCATTCGGTTTCATTACAGCTTACGTTTGCCACGTTTGTTACATTTGCTTTGGATTTTATTGCAGTGGTGTTGATCACGATTGTTCTGCTTGATCCATTGGTCATGTTGCCTATGTACCAGATTCCGGTATTATTGTTGTATGTACCATTTGAGCTAACGTATAAGACTTCTTCTGGTAATATGTCTTTAAGGGTCACGTTTGTTGCGTTTGTTCCATTGTTTGCATTGTGCACGGTTATGGTCCAAATGACTGTTTCCCCTTCGAAGTAGTTGATTTTGTCGCTTGTTTTTTCAACTGATACGTCTACTTTTGGTCCTACTACGATTGTTGCGTTAACTGTTCTGTTCATGCCCTCTGGTCCGTAGATGGTCCAGGTGTTTTCTTGGAGACCGACCAAGGTACAATTTGCTAGGATGGTTATGGTTGCTTTTGTGTTAGCTGATATGTTTGTGACAACCCATGTTAGGTTTTTGGTAGAGTGGTCGAAACTTATTACCTTTAAACCATCTTCGTTTAGTACTTTTATGAAGTCGACTCCTTCTGGGAGCCTGTCCACAAGTGTGACAGTTTCGTTGAACATTACGTCTCCAGTGTTTATCACTGTGAGGTTGTATTCAACTTCATCTCCATAGTCAGGGGTAGAATTGCTTACAGTCTTGTTAATCAATGGGTAGATGTTTATTGTTGCATTGTCAACATTGTTTGTGTAATTCCATTCTTTTTCAGTACAGTTTACGCTTGCTACGTTTGTGACATTTGTTTTGGATCTTATAGCAGTAGTATTAATTACTATTGTTCTGCTTGTTCCGTTTGCCATGTCTCCGATGTACCAGATTCCGGTTTCGTTGCTGTATGTGTCGTTGGCACTTACAAATTCTACTTCCTCTGGCAAGATGTCTTTGAGGGTTACGTTGGTTGCTGGAGTTGCATTGTTTGCATTTGATACAGTAATGGTCCAGATTACGGTTTCGCCTTCAAAGTAGTTGATTTTGTCGCTTGTTTTTTCAACTGATATGTCAACTTTTGGTTCTACAACAATTGAAGCATTTACAGTTCTGTTAGATCCTTTTGGACCTATAAGAGTGTAGTTGTTTATCTGTTCGCCAAGAATGCCTACATAGACCCTTACAATTATTGTTGCATTTGTATTTGCAGGAATGTTTGTAACGTACCATGTAATGGTGCGGTTATTGTTTTCCACAATTGTGTCGCCAACTTGATCAGCATATAGAATGCTTACGGTGTTATTGTAGGCTAGTCCTTCAGGCAAGTTGTCTACAACGGTCAATGTGTCTGTATATGGCTCTGCACCATTGTTGATTATTGTTAGGTTGTAGTCAACGTATTTGCCAAATGTTGGATTTGTTTCGTTGACGGTTTTCTGAGGAACAGGAATAATGCTTACTGTTGCGTTGTCTCTGTTGTTTTCATAGTCCCATTCGGTTTCGTTACAGCTTACGTTTGCTACGTTGGTAACATTTTCTGCAACTCTTATTGCCCGGGTATCAATTGTGATTGATACGCTGCTTCCATTGGTCATGTTGCCGATGTACCAGGAATTGGTTGCATTGTCGTATGTACCGTTTGTGCTAATATATTCGACTTCAGGAGGCAATACATCTGAAAGGTTGACGTTTGTTGCATTTGAACCGTTTCCTGCAACGGATACGGTTATGGTCCAAACTATAGTGTCGTTTATGAAGTATTCCTCTTTTTCGACTGTTTTGTTAACAGATACATCGGTATAGGTTACCGGTGTAATTGTAGCGTTTACGGTTCTGTTGTCTCCGCTTGGAGCTATGAGTGTCATGTTGTTTGTCAAGTTTCCAAGAGCATCTACATATACCCTTACAATTATGGTTGCATTGGTATTTGCCGGAATGTTTGTAACGTTCCAGGTAACTGTGCGTCCTTGGTTTTCCACAAGTGTTTCGCCGATTTGGTCAGCGTATAAAATGCCTACTGTTGTATTGTAGACTAGTCCTTCAGGCAAGCTGTCTACAACGGTTAGGATTTGGTCGTAGGTTGAATTGCCTGTGTTCATGATTGTCAAGTTGTAGTCGACATAGTCATGGTAGTAAGGAGTTGTGTTGCTGACTGTCTTGTTTGGAAGCGGGTCGACGAGTACAGATCTGTTAGCTACGTTGTTTGACAAGTCCCAGTCATAGTCTGGGGTTGTAACGTTTACAACGTTAGTGTAGTCACCTGATCTTGTACAGTTTGTTGTGAAGTTTACGTAACCTGTTACGTTTACATCAAAGTCTCTTGCGTATAATGAAAGATGGGTCAGATTGTTTGCTGTGTCGTTTACAATGGTAAAGACGACTTTTTCTGTAACTGTCTTTCTCTCTGGATAGTGCATATAATCATCTATAACCCAGATGTTAGACTCAGGATCATAGATAGTGCGAAGATCAGTTTCCTGGCCTGGATTCAATGGGTCCTCTCCCCTATGTATCCAAACCCAAGTCTTGTTGTCTTCATCATAGTATGATGGTCCGAAGTATTGTTCGAATTCTGTTGCATTGAAATGACCGTATCTTACTTCCTGACCGTTTACCATGATGGTATCATAGTACCAGTCCTCTTCAGGAATGTTGTAGCTGATGTTGTCATAGCAGACATCAGTGCTGTTGCTGTATATGACAGGTCCGAATACAGGTACAAAGTCATCAGCGTTGAATTCAGTGTAGACATAAGTGACATTGTCATAGTCAAAGAAATAATATGTCCAACTATTGGCGCTTGCATTATATCTTGCATCGCCGTAGACCCATTGCTGACTGCTTGAGTTATATACTCCGTATCTTAAGGTATTATTGTTTAAGTAGAGTGTAGCATTTGTAATTGCCTCTGTTGGGGTATAGAACATGTAGCTGAGATTCATCAATTCAAATACATTAGGCAAGTGATCGGTCATTGTCACGTTTTCAGCGTCAGTACCGTTGTCTGTGTTATGGAAAATTAATTCCCATTCTGCTATTTCGTCTTGGAAGTATTCTTCCTTGTCACTGGTTTTGTTAACCATTATGTCCATTGTATCAAGGATTCTGAAACTTGTAGAATTCATAATGAACTTATAGTTCCAATCTTCAATGTGCTCAGCCCCTACAACGTATAAACCTTTCCTTAAGGAAGATTTATTCAAGGTAGTGTTAACATTTCCGTAGATGTTGGTTCTAAATGGTGTCCTTGGCAATGCTAAATCACCATTTTCATGCTCTACCCTGAGTTCGATTTGTTGATAGTTTTCACGGTCGTCTTGGTACAATAACTCTCCTTCTCGACTGTTTTCAACGCCGTCTACAGGTTCGACATACTGGTCGGCAGGACTAGTTGTGATATTACCGAATTCACTGTGGGAATAGGTTACATTCATGAAGTGTGTTTCATTTGGTTTGTTCCTGTTGTGAATAGCATTGATAATATTGTCTCCAGCTCTGTATAAAACGTTGATTTCAATATCTTGTTCCTTATATAAGCTTTCTGCAGGGTCTGCAGTTGTAATTAACAGATAACTCCACGCTTGGTTTTCTAAGAAATGATCATTGTGAAGATAGAAGTTAGTTCCGTCTGTGTAGATTGCAGATCCGTTACGTGCCTTGTTGTGGAGGAAAGTGTTTGCAGTTGTATTTGTATCGTTTCCCCTTATGAAGATAGCTCCACCGAGACCGGTTTCCTGATCTTCGCTAATTGGAATCGCTTCATTCTCTGTGAAGTTGTTATAATTGACTTTGGTATGGTTTCCGTCAATATATACTGCTCCACCTTGATTGGTAGCATTGTTTCTGAGGAATGTATTGTTGGAAATATCGTTGATGTTTCCTTCAATGAATACTGCTCCACCGTTTGTAGCATCGTTTCCTTCAAAGTAAGAGCCGTTTACGTCAGTGTCGTGACCATAGATGAATGCACCTGATCCGTTTACAGCTGTATTGTTGATAAAGCTGGTATTTAGAATCATGGTGTTTGATCCGTTAACATAGATTCCTGCACCGTTTGTAGCATTGTTTGTTATGAATTTGGTGTCATTGTCTACCAAGGTATGGTCACCTATAATGAATACACATCCACCATTAGGAGCGGTGTTGTTGACGAATGTAGTATTGCCGATTTCTGCCCTATTTCCTTCAACGAAAATACAAGCACCAGTAGAGTCTGCATCGTTGTCGTGGAAAAGGGAATCTTTGATTTTACAATCGTTACCAACTAAATATATAGTACCGTTTTCACTGGTATGGTTATAGAACTCAGAATTAACGACAGTGGTATTGTCACCTCTAATGTAGATTGCAGCACCACAAGAATCATCTGCAGTGTTGTTGTTAAATGTACTATCTATGATTTTGGTATGATTACCATACACATAAACAGCACCTCCATAACCTGTAGGGTAAGTAGTGAATGGAGGATCAGTACTGTGAGCACTGCTTTGACCTTCAATTTTTGCAATATTGTCCTCAAAGGTACAATTATAAATCGTAATATTATTACCTTGCGTATTAACACCCAAGAATCCGTCATGAGTATTATTGATTCCACCAACCATAATAGCGGAACCTTTTCCACCGACGTTATGGATAAACTCAGTGTTATTTATAATTACATTGTTATGACTTATTCCGAGTGCACCACCAAATTCACCGGTTGCTGTACAATTAATAAAGCTACAGTTTTCCACCACTTGAGGTTCTGTAATAAATCTGGTGGTATTGGAGTAATTTCCATGTATGTAAACTGCAAACCATCGAGAAGTAATGTTGATAAAATTACAATCAACTAACTTACTTGGAACGCATGCAGCACTTATCCATTCGTCTGAAAGACAAAAAGCACCACCGTGAGTAGCAGTGCTTGTATTGATGAAGTTACATCCATACATTTCAGCACCGAATACTACACCAAACTGACCGGTACCATCAGTACCATCCCCAGGGCCGTCACCCCTGTAAGTTTGTTTGGAATTGGTGAAGTTACAATTAGTTAGTACTATTGGCTTACCACCATCATTGTAAGCTCCAGTTACGAAGAAGAGGTGCTGATAGGACTCCAGATTATTAAAAACACAATCTGTCAAATACCCGCTGTTAAAACTAAAGAATCTACCTGTACAGTTTAAATTTTCAAAAGTAACGTTAGTTAAATTAAAACCGGAATCAGGGTAATATCTAGTTCCATTACCATCCCAAACACCGTAACCGCTAAAGGCCAATGAAGTACTATCACGAGTATTTGGTTGAAATGTAGCATATTGATTTGGATTGTCTACGCTACCACCAACTACGCGAACATTTGAAATGTCTACTATTCCATCGTTCCTTACGATATTACGGAAACTATCAGTGTCATTATTATAAACTCTGGCATGGCCTCCTTCAGTATAGGTTCCACCATTCAGATAGAGTGTACCTCCCCCTTGACTGGAAATTCGTACGATTGCGTCCAGTACATCTTGGGCTGTACCTCTACTCATATTAATGTCAAGACTAAGTTTATTTGCTTGCAATGTTGCTTCTTTTCCATTTTTAGTTAAACAATCATCACTTTCAATTTCATCGTTATTTAAAGTGCCATCCTCAAGGTCCAAATTGGATGATGATGACTCTTCTGTCGAATTCGATTTGATCTCATCCAAACCCCGGTTTTCTCCAGAGTCTAGACTAGTATCGCTTATACTTTCACTAGTAGTTATATCGTTTGATACAGTTTGTGTTGATAGTTCATTCGTACTTACGTCATTTGTTACATTTTCATTTGCACTTACAAACGAAATTGAAAATATTATTATAAATAGCATTAAACTCGTAAGTAATATTCGTTTAATACTCATACTTTTTCCTCGTTTAAAACAAATTTTAGTAAATTGGTTTTCTCCTCGCTAGATACTTAAAAATTTCATCTCGCTTGAAACAAACTTTAGAAAAATTTGTTACATCTTAATTTTTAAAACTAAGAAAATTTTGTTTAACTATAGTACAATGAAAGTTTTGCTAAAATTAGTATGTAATTATAAAATTAATTATAAAATTAATTATAAAATTCGCGATGTCTCTTTACCTCTCTAATAATCGAAAAGTGTTATTAAAGTGCATATAATATACTCCTTTAATAATTGAAAAGTCTTATTAAAGTGTAAATCCTCATCTTAATTAAAAAAATTATTGAAACGGTACGCAGTACCTTTTCCTTTTGGCATATTTGACTGGTACATATCAAATATATAGTAAAAAAAAGAAATAAATGAAAGGGTACAAAGTATCAACTTCAATATATAACTTATCAAAGTGTACTTGTACTCAATTATTTATTATTATATACTTATAAATCTTATTATTATTTCTATACAAACAAACAAATTTGAGTATTTATTCTTAATATTATTCAAAATTACTTAACGTTTTCAAGTTTTAGTTCATTTTTATTAGAATCATTGCAGATTCTATGAAATTATATGATCTTTTCTTGTGATTTTTATGATTTTTATGATTTTTATGATTTATTTTTATGAAATTTATATGATTTTTTTATTATGAAAATTATAAAATTTTATTCTGGATATTTATTGCAATTGATATGAAAAAAATATATTGTATACTTTTTGAATATAAAAAATTATGATTTTTATTTAAAATTTCAAAAAAAGAGCTAATAATATTAAGAATTCTTGAACAATGTTTATTAAAAATGGTAGAAAATGAATAATATTCAATAAAAAAAGATCAGAGTTATGATTTTAAAAAAAGACAAAAATAAATTTTGAAATAATTAAATAAAATAAATAACTATTATCAACCATTGAAAACAGCTGATATGATTAAATCATTTCTATAAAGAAGGAATCTTATATAGAAAATAGTTATTTAAGTTATTTAATGTAGTTGAAACTACATTTATCCCCCTTTTTATTCTACCCATTAATAATGGACCTAATTTAACAGGTATATAAAAATAAAGGATAAATATCTTCCATTTAATTTCAAAATTTTTTTAATACTATTTTATAACAAAATTTTCATACGCCTACATACTCACTATATTCGCTATAGTTTTCATATAAGCATATTTATTTTTAACTTAATAAATATAAATCTTATTATTATTTCTATACAACCTAACAAATTTGTGTATTTTTTTCTTAATATTCTTCAAAATTAATTAACTATTTCAAGTTTTAGTTCATTTTTATTAGAATCATTGCAGATTCTATGAAATTATATGATCTTTTCTTGTGATTTTTATGATTTTTATGATTTATTTTTATGAAATTTATATGATTTTTTTATTATGAAAATTATAAAATTTTATTCTGGATATTTATTGCAATTGATATGAAAAAAATATATTGTATACTTTTTGAATATAAAAAATTATGATTTTTAAAAAATTAATAAAATGACTTATTTTTTTAATTGAAGCAATTTAATTCCATAAAAAAATATATTGTATACTTTTTTCATAGGCCCAATTTTTATATTTTTCATGAATTTTTGTCATTATGATCTCTTTTCAATTTGCTATTTTTCAATATTAAAATTCAATATATTGTATATTTTTTCTATCATTTTCATTAAGGATTTTATGAAGATAAGTTCATAGAAAATTTTAAGTTTGAAGATAAATTTTAAATTTGCAAATTCGTATCTGTTATTAAAAAATTTAAAAATGCAAACTAAAAAATTTGAAGATTCGTCATAGGCTGGAGAAATGAAATTTCAAAAATCATCCTGAAAAATATGAAAAAAAGTAATACTTTTATCAAAAATTTAATAAATACTTAATCTAATAAATAATATTAAGAGAAATTTTTAATTCATATTTTATATAAATTAAAATTTCTTTTATGAGGTGTTTTATGTTAAATAAATTTTTCAAATTGGATGAAAACAATACTGATATAAAAACTGAGTTTCTTGCAGGTTTGACAACCTTTTTAGCAATGGCTTATATTTTAGGTGTAAACCCAACCATGCTTGCTGAAGGTGGAATGCCTGCAACAGGAGTATTTTTCGCAACTGCTCTTGCTTCAGGGGTATCTTGTATCATCATGGGTCTTGTTTCCAAATATCCTGTTGGTCTTGCTCCTGGTATGGGTATGAATGCATTGTTTACCTATACAATCATATTGGCTATGGGTAACACTTGGGAAACTGCACTTGCAGCTGTATTCGTTTCAAGCATAATCTTTTTATTAATTACCATTTCCGGTTTAAGGGAAGCAATTCTTAACGCTCTTCCATTTGACTTAAAATTAGCGATTGGTGCTGGTATTGGTTTCTTCTTGGCTTTCATTGGTTTGAAAGGTGCTGGAATTATCGTAGCAGACCCTGCTACTCTCGTAGGTATGGGAACTATCTTATCCGCTCCTGCGCTTTTAGCTGTAATCGGCATATTGCTTACTTTGATATTATACATTAAAAAAGTCCCTGCAGCTGTATTCCTTGGATTGGTAATAACTGCAATTTTAGGTGTAATCTTTACATTGTTCGGTTTCGGTGCTGGAGATCCATTAATGCCTGCCATTCCTACAGAGTTCATTTCCTTTAATTTCGACACTTCTGTAGTTGGAGCATTTTTAAAAGGATTTTCACAATTGTTCACTAACATCCCTAACCTTATCATGATTTTATTCTCATTATTATTCGTTACTTTCTTTGATACTACTGGAACCTTGATTCCTTTAGCAAATCAATGTGGTTTCGTCGATGAAGAAGGTAAGGCTGATGGAATTGACAAAGCTTTCCTTGGTGATGCTATAAGCGGAATCATTGGTGCTATCTTAGGTACTTCAACCTTAACTGCATATGTAGAAAGTGCAACGGTATTGGTCTTGGTGGTAGAACAGGTTTAACCGCTATATTCACAGGTGTTTTCTTCTTGATTGCACTTGTCCTTGCTCCTACTGTTTTATCATTGTTCACTTCTTCTGTAACCGCTGCTGCATTGGTTATTGTAGGTATCTTAATGATTGTGCAATTGAAAGAAGTTGATTGGGACAATATGGTTGTAGCTGCATCTGTATTCATGACTATCATCATGATGCTTTTAACCTACTCAATTTCCTTAGGTATCGCATGGGGATTCGTCACCTACGCTGTTGCAGCTATCGCTACTGGCAAAGCTAAAGAGTTCAGTTGGATTATGTGGTTAATGGTTATTATATTTGCAGCATACGTGTTCTTCGGACTTTAGATAATCATTAGCCCAATTAAAAGATCTTATCACTTTATGTGATAAGCTCTTATTTTTTTTATTTTTTTATTTATTTAATCACTTTTTTTTAGAATTTGCTTTTTTGCTTACTATTTTTTTTTTTAAAATTTTTCTTATATTGCTTCTAATGCATTTTTTTATTTTAATAATTACGAACAGTATCAATTCAATTAATAAATATAACAAAATATATACATTCCTAAAAACAAATATAGAATATTATAATGGATATTGTTTTTTTCTTGAAGTGAAATTTATTAAAATAAATCAATTAAAAAAACCTATATCCCAATATTTGTCTATCGAATCAAAGAGGTGAAAAAGTGTCTTGGCTAGTTGTTCTTATAGTGTTTCTGCTTGCTTCAATAAAATCAACTAAGAATCCATCTGTGTCTGTGGTTATACCAGCCTTCAATGAAGAAGCGACTGTAGCTCAAGTGGTAACTGTAGCTCGCAAGCTATCATATATAAGCGAAGTCATAGTGGTGGATGATGGATCAACTGATAAAACTGTAGAGGAAGCGGAAAGGGCAGGAGCAACTGTCATAAGCCATAAAGGCAACCAAGGTAAGGGGGTAGCTATCAAAACAGGATTTAAAAATTCCCATGGTGATATAGTTGCCTTTATAGATGCAGATGTATCCAATTTCACTCCTACAAAGATAGACAAGATAATCAAGCCTATTTTGGAAGGTAAGACAGACATTACAAAGACCAAATTTGCACGGGAAAGTGGCCGTGTTACAGAGCTTACTGCAAAACCTCTTTTAAGTTTCTTCTTCCCTGAATTGAATTATGAACAGCCTTTAAGCGGTCAATTTGCAGGAAAGCGTTCTGCACTTAATAAAATCAAATTTGAAAAGGACTATGGTGTGGATGTTGGCATAGTATTGGATGCTGATGTTCATGGAATAAGCATTTTGGAAGTTGATATTGGAGACATTCAACATGACATGTCTTCCCTTGCCGATTTAAACAAAATGGCAAACGAAGTGGTTAGAACCATCATTGACAGGGCAGTTGATTATGGCCGTGTCACTATGATGGATACCCTTGGAAATTATATCAGAATGGCCATCATGGGATTGTCCCTTATCATTCTTGGACTGTTCATGATTTTCTTTGTTCCATTCATTCCATTGGTCATATCCGTTTTAGTGGCTCTTGTTGGAATTGCACTGACTATAGCCTATATAATTAAAATAGTTCAAAGGTCAATTCCTATTTTAAGGAAAGGGGATACAAGTACGGCATTAAAGTCATTTGTTAAGATGCACTTTCCTGTAATCGTATCAGGCCTTATATTGATTCTAATGCTTTCCACATTCTTATCAGCAGCAACATTTAATGATGGCAGGATATCAGTGGAGCTTACTTCAAGAAACTTTGTATATTCCCCTTCAGATGACTATCATCAAACCATTTCAGTAAGAGGGCCTTATACCATTGACAGCGCAATTGAAAATGAAACAGATATGGTTAGAATCCCTCCAGATGCATTGAGCACGTTGGAGATGTCTGCAAACGATACGATGATTATAGACGGTGAATATTATTCTGTCAACACTTCAAGAGAAGGGGAAGTGGATGTATTCCGCCTTTCAAAAGCAGTAAGGCATGATTTGGATTTATATCCTCGTGAAGTCATACCAAACAGTCGTTTGGCTGAAGTCTTCAATGGAGTCATTGTCAATCATAACATCAACTTCAATAATTCCTCTGAAGTCATGGAAGGATATGTCCAATTCAGCATAAGTCCTAAGGCTACAAATGCAACTTTCTTCAATCTTACATTGGATAATGAATCACTTCTTTCATCAGTGGGCAATTTCAAAAACGATTCCTATTATACAATTGCATATGACGACGATATTCTATGTGCATTTACAGGAGACGACATCAAGAAGGGAAATGTTACTTTTGAGTATGCAGGCAAGGATGGAATGATAGTGTTTGAAGACAGAAACAATACCTCTATAAGGAACTTTATAGATTCCGATAGGGATTCATTTGTTAAGCTGTACACTCTTTAATGATGTATTGATTTGGTGATTTACTTATAGTTTAGAATAATTATGATTACAATTTAGATGATTAAAATGGAAATTACAGGAATTGTTACAACAGGTTTAGGAAAAGCAGCTTACTTTCTAGGTCAGGATTTCTACAAAAGTCAATTCAATGAAAAATGCGGTTTTACACCTTTTCCAGGTACTTTAAACCTTATTGTAGAAGAGAATAAGCTCGAAGACATCAGACTTATGAAAAACAGTTGCACAAATGTTATAAAGCCAGATCAAGGATTTGGCGGAGTCAAACACATCAGAGCTTATTTGAATGAGAATATTGTTGGAGCAATTGTATTTCCAGACAAGACCACTCATGATGAAAACTATTTGGAATTTATTTCAAAGGATAAATTGAGGGATAAATATAATTTTAAAGATGGAGATGAGGTTGTAATAACAATAGACATTTAATTATTCTTATTATTAAATTATAATTAATGTACTTTTAATTTTTTTTATATTTTATAATTAATTGTCTTTTATATATTTTTTTATTTTATTATAGTTCTTTTTATTTAGGGGGTGAATCATGAAAAAATGTAGTAAATGTGGTTCAGAAAATCCAGATAATGCTAAATTTTGTCATAATTGCGGCTCAAAGGATTTTGGAACAAATGAAAATATTTGTCCTAAATGTGGCGAATCCAATGTGAAGGAAGCAAAATTCTGTCATAAGTGTGGAGCTAGCTTAAGCTCTAATTCTTCTTCTGGCAGTTCTAGTTCTTATAATCCCACTGGAATGAACGGTCCTTTTGGTGCTGGTGCTAATGATAAGCCTGGTTCTGTTATGAATGGTCCTTTTGGTGCTGGTGCTAATGATAAGCCTGGTTCTGTTATGAATGGTCCTTTTGGTGCTGGAGCCAATGGTGTAGCTGATTCTTTTGCTTTTGATCCTAGTTCTAATGATAAATCTAGTTCTAGTTCTAACTCTAATTCTAGTTCTAACTCTAATTCCAGTTCTAACTATAGTTCTAGTTCTAACTCTAATTCTAGTTCTAACTCTAATTCTAGTTCTAACTCTAATTCTAGTTCTAACTCTAATTCCAGTTCCAATAATCAGGGTTCTACGGCTTCTTCTGCTAATCAATCTAATTCAACAGCCTCTACCAAAAATCAATCTAATTCAACAATCTCTTCTACCACTGCCAATACAGGAAATGAAGGGCCTGGATTAAAGAAAATATGCTGTTGCTATGTTCCTGTTATTCTTTTAGTTCTTTTTATAATATTTGCAATTTTATTGAATGCTTTTCCTGAAAACTTTTCAGCAACTTATGATGACGAATTTTACCAATTGGACATTGATGGGGATGGAAGATTGTCACTTTCAGAGGCTAGTCAGTTAAACCCTGGAATGTCTGATTCAAGCATTAGTTCATATTTCAATGAAGCTGATAAGAACAACAATGGTTATCTTATAGGCCATGAATTTGATGACTTTTATAGTGATGTGAAACCTTATTCCTCATCATCAAGTAGTTCTTCTTCATCAAATTCCCATAAGTATTCCAGTTCAAGCTCATCTAGCTCATCCAGCTCATCTAGCAGCTCTAGCGATTATGACTCTTCCAGTGACGGTTATGTATTAACCTGTCCATACTGTGGAAGCGAGGCTATTTATGAGTCTGGAAGCTATTATAAGTGTGCAGACTGTGGTAGCATTATTCATAATCCTGATGACTTGGAATTAAACTATCAGGAAGGTTATATGGATCTCTTGGCTCCTATAGTCCAGATTAATCTAGGGGGTGTATAAATGGTTAAATGTTCAAAATGTGGGAGTGAAAATAAGTCTGAAGCAAAGTTTTGTCATAGTTGCGGTGCTAAATTAGATATAAAGGACCCATATAATCTTGATGGCAAATCAAGAGAGTATGGTTCTACAACAGGCAAGAGTGCTGGCTCTGCTAGCGCCTATTATGACCATAGCGCTAATTCTGGTGGTTCCAGTTCAGATTCCACCGGAGGAATTGATAATTTTAGAAATATGAGCAATTTTAAAAAGATCATTTTTGCTTGCTGTGCTGTTTTTATAGTTTTATTCATTTTGTCCTTAGCTGCTCAAGCACTTGGATTTGATATGGAACCTTATAGCGAAAATAAAACCGCTTATCATAATTATTCAAGTTTGGATTTAGATGATGATGGGGCATTATGCTTGGAAGAGCTTGAGATAGAATATTCTAATATTTCAAGTTCAAAGATGAGTGATATCTTTAAAAAATCCGATAAGAATCGTAATCATCTGATAAGAGGCGCTGAGTATGATATGCTGAACTATTATGTGAATGAGCATTTTAAAGACTTGGAGAAAAAGAAAAACGAAAAAACAAGTAGTTCCAGTTCTAGTTCTAGCTCTAGTTCAGGTTCCAGTTCATACAAGTCTCCATTTACAACAAGCGGTTCCTCGGATGATGGAGCTGAAACATGTCCGTTCTGCGGTAGTGAAGCTGTTTATGAATCTGGAAACTCGTATAAATGTGCCGAATGTGGTAGAACTATTTCAAATCCAGATGATTTAGATTTAAATTATGATGAGGGCTATTATTAGCCTTCCTTTTACTATTTTTATTATAGACTTTAATCTTTTTTTATCTTATTATTGAGATTTTTAATCTTTTTTTATTTTATGAGTTTTTTTCTTTTTTTATCTTATTTTAATTTTTTTTTTAAGAGTTAACTTTTCTTCAACTCTTCCCTATATTTACCAATTTCCAATTCAAGACGTGTAATAGTTGCTTTATTGTCTTTAGCTATTTGCTTTTGAGATTCAATCAATTCATTTATATTTTGTTCCTGCTTTTCTATAATTGAATCCTTTTGATTGAGCAGTCCTTCATATGTTTTTGTAATCTTTTTAAGCTGCAAGTCAAGATTGTCTGTATTGTTTTTGGTTTGGTCTTTATAGTCATCAATGAGAGTTCTTAGATAATTGATTTGCTCTTGCTTATCATGGATAATTGCTATTTTTTCCTTGATTGTATTGTTTAGATTATCCATTTCCTTAAGCCTTGATTTTTCAATGTTAACTTCATTCTTTAAAACCAAGTCCACTTTGTCCTTTTCGTATTTGCATTTTACAAGAGCATTGTTTAATTTGCTTATTTTGCTTTCCTTTTCATTTAACTCTATGGTCAATTCCTCATTTTCCACTGTTAAAATGTCTAACTTGCTTTGCAGGTCATTCAATTCCTGGTCCTTTAGGGAAAGCTCATATTCTACTTCTTGCTTCTCTTCATCCTTGATTTCTAAAAGCTCTTTTAAGTCATTAATCTTATTTTCCTTAAGTTCGATAGAATTTTTTAAATCTTGGATTGTGTTTATGTTATTTCTGCTTCTATTGGATTTATAATTGGAATTGAATTTTTTAGAATTAAAGTCTTTTTTCTTAGAATCAAACTCCTTTTTAGAATTAAATTCTTTTTTAGAATCAAACTCCTTTTTAGAATTAAACTCTTTATCAGAATTAAACTCTTTTCTATCTGAATCAAACTCCTTTTTATCTGAATTGCTTCCCATGTTTGATGAATTATCTGTCATAGTTTTCCCCTCATTCTATATCGTTTTCTATCTCGCGGACCACCTTTGCAGGAACTCCAATTGCAAGTGAATTGTCTGGAATGTCCTTTGTAACAACCGCTCCTGCTCCTATAACCACATTGTTTCCTATATTCACTCCAGGGAGAATTGTAACGTTTCCTCCTATCCATACATCATCACCTATATGTATAGAATCAGCCATTGCAAGATGCTTCCTTCTTCCCTTTGGCTCTAATGGATGGCCTACAGTGGTTATAAGGGTGTGTGGGCCTATCATTACATTGTCTCCAATGTAGACTTCCCTTATATCAAGAATGGTTAGATTGTAGTTTCCTGTAAAATTGTTTCCTATGTGTATGTTTTTTCCATTGTCAAAGCTAAATCTTTTTCCTATCCAGACATCATCTCCACAGCTTCCTAAAATCTCTTCCAATGCATCATATTGCTTTTGCTTGTCATTTGGGTCGATATTGTTGTATCTAAAGCTTTGATAGATTGCATTGTCCTTTATTGCTGAGACTTCCTCATCGTCATAGCAGTATACAAGGCCGGATTTTAGTTTTTCAAGTTCGCTCATCATTTAAATCACTAAAAAAAAGAAACAATTTTGTAAAATGAATATTATTTTTTCGTTTGTCAAGAAAATAAGAAAGGTGAATAATAGCTTTCGCTATTATTTTTTAAATTAATTTATTGGGCATACTCAAATGCAGCCATTGCCTTAACGATCTTTGCATCGTCTTGTGGCTTGGCCTGCAATTGCAATCCTACAGGTATGCCATCAACTTCCCCTGCCTTAAGGCTTGCTGCAGGTATTCCTGCAAGGTTAGCTATTACAGTAAGAACGTCGTATGCATACATTTCCATAGGCTCCAATTCCTCTCCAAGTTTGTGAGGAAGCTTTGGAACAGTAGGGCCTACAATCAAGTCAACACCTTCAAGCATGTCATTGATTGCATTTCTAATGAGGGATCTTGCTTGAAGTGCTTTTTGGTAATATTTTCCGCTGAATTCCTTTTGTGAAATGTATGAACCCATTTGGATTCTTCTAAGTACTTCAGGACCGCAGACCTCTTCGATTCTTGAGCCGTATTTTCTGCCGTCGTATTTTCTGGTTGCAGAGAAGAATTCAACATAGTTGATAAGATAGTATGTTGGAAGACAGATGTCAATATAGTCAAAGCTGAGCTCAACAACTTCAGCTCCAAGGGATTCTAATTTAGCTACTGATTCGTCAATGATTTCATTGATTTCGTCATTTGTGACTTCCTTGAATTCCTTACAAGTTGCTATCTTCATTCCTTCAAGAGGTTTTTCCTTATCCTTTACGCTTAATGCTATTTCAGTAAAGTTAGGAGCGTCCCATTTTAAGGTTGTACATTCTGTAGGGTCGTATTTGACGATTGTATCCAATGCAAGGGTGATACCGGTTACATCACGTGCCATAGGGCCTATCTGGTCAAGACTCATTGAAAGGTCAAGAAGGCCTTGCCTTGAGACTGCGCCATAGGTAGGCTTCATACCATACACTCCACAGTGGGAGGATGGGTTTCTAATTGATCCTCCAGTGTCAGAGCCTATTGCGATGTCGCACATGCCGGCAGCTGCTGCAGCTGCGCTTCCTCCGCTTGAACCACCAGGAATTCTTCCAGGTGCTGCAGGGTTGTTTACAGCTCCATAGTATGAGGTTTCAGTAGAGCTTCCTGCTGCAAACTCGTCCATATTGTTTATTCCGATAATGATTCCATCCTCTGCCTTGATGAGCTTGACTACAGTTGCGTCATAGCTTCCAATGTAGTCTTCCAAGGTCTTGGATGCTGCAGAGATGATAAGGTCTTCCACATTTATGTTAGCCTTGATACCGAATACCAATCCTGCAAGAGCTCCAACTTCCTCTCCTGCCTTGATTTTAGCATCGATTTCCTCTGCCTTAGCTATTGCATCTTCTTTGTTTAGTTCGAGAAAAGCATTGAGTTCATCGTTTTTCTCTTCAATGACTTTAATATAAGATTCAACATTTTCCTTTGCAGTTATTTCCTGATTTTTAATTGCATTTAATTTTTCAAGGATATTCATTAAAACACCTTTTTTCATTTAGAATATTAATAATTTAGTAAGTGTAATAACTTTTAAGACCTAAATTTAGTAGTTTAATAAGGTTTCGTGCCTTAATTGATTCAGTTTATTATAAATTTTCTTTATTTTTAAACTAATCCTTTAAGTTTTCACTGACTTGGCCTAAAAGTTTATATTTTCTATAATATATTAAGTTTATTTTTCCATGCTTAAATAATATTTGGTATTTTTGCAATGATGGCACTTTTCTATTTTTATAATTTTTTCTATTCTGAAATTGCTTAAAAAAATTTAAGCATATATGGAACTGCATCTTCAAATGCAGTATTTTCCACAGGGAATGCATTTGGCATTAGCAATTCTAAGATCTTTAATTCATTTGCTGGAATTTATCTTTATGATGTTATTAATGCTTCTTTGAGCAACAATCAAATTTCTGGTTGTTCTTATGCCTTATATCTGGATGGAAGCGATAATGGCTCATTCATTGGAAACAAGATTTTCAATAATGATTATGGCATCTTAGCCAAATATTCAAATATTAATCTTTTCAAAAATAATAGTGTATTCAATAACTGGATTGCCATTGAGGACTCTTCCAAATACAATCAGTTCCTATCCAATAACATCCACGATAACTATCAAGGGATTCGACTCATCGCATCCAATAGCGCATTGATAGAGAACACTAATGTCTATAATAACTATTTAGGCATTTTAAAGTATAGCTCTTCATTCATAAACAAATCCGCATCTGTTTATAACAATACATTAATAAATGTTCAGTCATTGAATGATGGGGAAATAGTGATTCAAGACAATATGTGGTACTGCGGCCCTGCAGCCCTTTCAATCATCTTCGAAAGCCTCGGATTAAGCCTATCACAAGAGGACATAGCCAAAATTGCAGGAACAAATACAAACGGAACCAGCCTTTACGGACTATACCAAGCCTGCATCAAAAAAGGATTCAATCCCTCAGTATTAAAGATAAATAGCTCAGACCTAATGACAAATGACTTAGCTGTGCTTTTAATAAATGAAGACTACCATTTCTCCGTGATTTATAGCATAAACGACACCGACATTGTATTAAATGATCCCTCAATAGGATTGTTTGTTCTAAGTAGGGAAACATTCGACGAAATGTTTTCCGGATATGTTTTAGATGTTGAACCAATAAAAGATAGGGTATCTAATGTAAGCATAGCCAAAATGAAAACTATAGTTGGGACTGTTTTCCCAGCACTTGCTTATGGAGGTTATTTGGCTTTAGCAGGGGTAACTGTAATTGCCGGCTCCTTAGCAATAGTTTGGAATTCAAACTCACATTACAATTCCAAAAGCATTCAAAAACCACATTATACATGGAAGCCTAATAATAAAATTCATTTTCCACGAAATGTCAAATATCCTACAAGCACTGGAAATAACGGAAATAGACCTAAAGTAAGTTACAATCCAGTAACCAGTTCTATAAGCGGCAATAAGTACTACACTAATAATAAGGTGTATACATATAATTATAAGAGCAGTAATAGAAAAGTTTCTTCTTCTAATGCTGCAATAATTGCATATCAAGAAGCTTATAATTATTATCTAAGTACTAAGAATAACGAAAGGGCTAAAGTAGAAAAACCTACTAATATTACAAGTTATAATTATTTTTTAAAGGATGTAAAAGCATTTGAAAAAGGTTCATATAAATTTTCTTTAGGACCTAAGGGGCCAGATGATGATTTGTATGATAGTGCAAAGATTGTTAAAGCATTATATAGGGATGCTACTAGAAATTATAATTATGGGAAATTTCTAATCAATACAGGTAATAAATCTAGAGGTATTTGTTACATATTTTTAGCTACATTTGAAATATCGTTTATTCCAGCTATTATATATAATCAATTATCATTGAATCCTTGATTGGAGGATATTATGTTTACAAAAATAAAAATTAATAAACTTTTTAAAGAATTAGATTCTGCATTAAATAATCAAAATTTTGATAAAGCTTTGATTATTCTTAATAATATTTTAATTTTAGATGAAAATAATTTAGGTGCACTATATAAAAAAGCCTTGATTTTATATAATAAAGGTGAATACGAGAAATCTTTATCTGTATTGGATCATCTGCTCAGCATAGATTATTGCATTGATGCATTCCTGTTAAAAGGAAGGGTTTATTGCAATTTAAATGATTATGAAAATTCTTTAAATTCTTATAAGGAGGCATCCATTAATTTCGATTTGGATAAAATGAATAATGAAATGACATATTATGCAAGCCATCCTTCTTTATTTGATAAAGGAATTCATACAAAAATTTTCATAGATTTATGCAATATCATATTGGATAATGCAGATATTATTGAGGTCCGTCTTTTCAAATCTTATGTTTTATCTGAAATCGGTCGCAGTAGAGATGCCTTAAATAATGTGAATTATATTTTGGCACATAATCCAAATAATGAAAAAGCCATTTCTCTTAAATCTTCCATATTAATTAGTCTTAATCATTTTGATGAAGCATTGGCATTAATTAATGAAGGTTTAAATTTATATCCAAACAACCTTCAATTAATAGATACAAAGGCTAGGCTTTATTATGCTTTGTCTGACTATGATGAGGCTCTAGAAATATGCAAAGAATATAATTCCATGGATGATTTTGGAAATTATTATCTCCTTTCAAAAATAGAATATAAAAAAGGAGATTATTCATTGGCTTTGAAAAATATTGATATTGCATTAGATAAATTTTTTAAAAATCCTAATTTTGATGACAAAAAGGAATTTTCTCATGCTTATTATTGGTATAAATCGTTAATCCTTTCTAAATTGGATAGATTTGATGAAGCTAATAAAATCTGTGATTGCCTAATTGAAAAAGAGGAATCTGCTAAGAACTATTGCCTTAAATCAATGATTCTTTTTAAAGAAGGAAATTATACAGATGCTTTAATTTTCATTGATAAGGCATTGGAATTAGATTGTGAATGTGATAAGGCATTAGAACTTAAAAACAATATTGAAGATAAATTATCTTCATAATTTTTATAATTTAGGTTTATTTTATGTTTGAAAAAAGAAAAATTAAGAGACTATCTAATCATTTAAATAATTCATATGATGCAGAAGATTATGTTTCAGCGCTATCTTATTGTGATATGATTCTTGATATTGATTCTAATAATCCTCATGCTTTATTTAATAAGGCAAAGATTTTAGTTATTCAAGGAGAGCTCTTAGAAGCAATGTCCTATTATAAAAAAGCTTTACAAACAGGTTTCTTTGATATGTCTACATGGGTTGATGAAGTCTCTTATTATATGGATGGGGATATTTCTTCAACAAATTATAAATTATCTAATCGAAACGAAATTTCCTTGGAATTGTGTGAGATATGTTTAGAGAAATATGCTAAAGATATTTTCTTTAGCATATATAAATCTCAAGCTTTAGATAATTTAGGAAGATTTGAGGAATCATTAAATGCAATCTCTCTAGATTTAACTCCTGCTGATGGAGAGCTTTATGTTTTTCAATGTATCGGCCAATGTTTTCCATTATCTAATTTGAATAGGTGGGAAGATCTATTGGAAACATCATCAAATGGATTAAAATTGAAGAGTGAAGATCCAAGCTTAAATAGTTTTAAAGCAAAAGCTTTATATTATTTAAATAGATTGAATGAGTCAGAAGGATTTTTTAATAAATATATTCAACTTACAAATGATAGTAGGGCATATAATTTTCTCTCAAAAATAGAATTCAAAAGAAAAAATTATACAAGTGCATTAAAACTAATTAACAATGCAATACAACTTTCTAAAAAGGAACATTTAGATTTACTAGAATCAAATGTTTTGATAGAAGATGATGGAATATATGAAAATGATTACTATATGAAATCACTAATCTTATTAAAATTGAATGAATTAGACAAATCAAATAAGATTATTGATTGTCTAATGGAAAAAGAGGAATCTGCTAAGAATTATTGTTTAAAAGCGAGAATTCTATATGAAATGAAAGACTATAGAACTTCTTTGAGTTTTGTTAATAAATCATTAGATTTAAAATCCGATTGCAGTGAAGCAATTGAACTTAAAGAAAAATTGGGGGAGTTTTAATCATTAATTTCCCCTTTTGATATAGGCATTTATTTAAAAAATATCTTTTCTTTAATTTTTAGTGGACAAGTAATTGTCTTTTAAATTTTGTTATAGTACCTTCTTTAAAGAGGTTTATGTACTACAACTAATGTTTTAATTTTATATGCGATTTAATCCCTTTAAAATGAATCAATGGCAACGGTAGGTGGCTTGCATGAAAGTAAAGCCTAAACATATTTGTTGCGTCCGTAGCTATGAGGGCGAGAGAAAGACGAGCACGACTAATGAGTTTATATATTTACATAGTGATGACCATGATACAAACAAAAGTATCTGCAAGGAATCAGACAACTATTCCTTCAAAAATCCGTAAAAAATACAATGTTCAACCTAATGACATAGTGGAATGGAAAGAAAACAGAAATGGGGAACTGACAGTCACATTCAGAAAAAGAATTTCCTTCAGAGATATGATAGGAAAAGGCACAATAAAAACTACAACAAATGCTTTAGATTTGGAAAAGGATTTATATTGAATGAATAAACTCTTGGGGTGCTGTATATTTGGAAAAGGGTTTATATGAATGAATAAACTCTTTTAATGCTATAGAATTGGAAATGAACAGAACATTACAACCGAATAGTAATAATACATTAAAATTATTTTATGATTTTTTTCTTGTGGTTTAATATGGGCGGTTTTTATTTGTCTGATTTTATTTTTCTTACTTTTCTTATAGCCTTCTTTGACCAATCTCCATCCATCAAAAGAGCCCTACCAATGCCAATCAAATCACAATATCCCTCATTAATCAACCTTTCAGCATCCTTTGCTTTCTTAACCCCTCCAGTAAGAATAACAGGGATATCACAAGATTCCTTAGCTATTTTGCTCAAGTCCTTAAAGTATCCAGGCTCCCTTGAATAAGGGTTCTGATATCTGCAAAGTCCACCTGATATGTCAATCATGTCAACTCCGCTTTCTACAAAAGATTTGACTGCAGCTGGAATATCTTCCATCTTAGATCCACCTTCCAAATAGTCATATGCTCCAAATCTAATGGCTATTATATAATCATCACCTACAGCCTCTCTGATTTCTCTAATGATTTCATTATGAAGTCGCATGCGATTTTCAAGGCTTCCTCCATATTCATCAGTTCTTTTGTTTGTATATGGTGAATAGAACTGGTTCAAGAGATATTCGTGGGCGGCATGTATCTCAACGCCGTCAAATCCAGATTTCTGGCTTCGAACTGCAGCTTCAACAAAGGCCTTTTTTATATCTTCGATTTCCTCTATTGATATTCCATTTAAATTGACATTATTTGAAGATATTGACCCATATCTGCCATGGTTTATTTGAGCTATTGCAAAGGATCCCTCTCTGTGTATGCTTTCGGTAAGCTCTATATAGCCATCTATTACGCTGTCATCTGCCATTGAAAGCTGTTTAGGGCTTGACTTTCCTTCCTCTCTCACATATTCATGTTCCACTATAATCAGTCCTGTTGATTTGGCTCTCATCCTATAGTATTCAATCAGAGGATATGTGACCTTTCCGTCTATGCTCTCCTCCCTAGCCATAGGAGGCATGACTATGCGATTGGATAAGCAGATGTTTTTTATTTTTAAAGGGCTGTCTAGATGCATAATTTCACTTGTTTCTGTAATTTAATTGTTTTTGTTTTTATTAAGTCTTTTATTAAGCATTATTCAATAATGTTTTTTTCTCTTTAATTCTTATTTGTTTTTTATAAGCCTTAAAAAATGTTTTTTTATCTATTTTTTCTTATTTTTTATGTTTTTTAGGCTTTTTAATTAATGTTTTTTTATCTATTTTTTCTTATTTTTTATGTTTTTTAGGCTTTTTAATTAATGTTTTTTTATCTATTTTTTCTTATTTTTTATTTTTATCTTTTCAATAATTAATTTTTATCATGGATTCTTATAGAAAGATTTTAACTTAAGAAATTTACTATCTGACACTTATTTATTTTTAATTTTTATTTTTAAGCATATTTTTTATTTCTTTTTTCAATAGATGTCAAAATATTTTTCTATATTTTTTAAATTAAAGCATAGGTGAAACTTTAGTCTATTAATTATTTTTATGCTAATCATTTTATAAATACACTATTCTAAACTTTGAAATTTAATTTATAAGAAAATTGGATTTTATTTAGCATAATCTGGAATGTTTTAAGACTTAGATTAAAAAGTTAAACCTAATTCATCATTCGCCGAAATATAAACTATTTATATAATATGAAATAATCTATAAGCTTATTTTACTATTTTTAATTATTTATTTTACTCATAATATCAAATTTAATCAATATCCTATCTTTTCTAATATTGTAATTGCTTTTATTCAAAATTTATATACTACTAACTTTAAATTATATTTTAGAATAAAACTTTCTTTTCTAAAAGAATAAAAAACATTTAGAGATTTAATCGAATAGAAATTCAACTTCTATTTCAAAACGAGGATGATAAAAATGACTAAAAAAGCTATTGTATTTGATAACTCTGGAACATTGCTTGAGCGATTTAGAGTCATTAAAGACCTATCTACAGGTGAATTTATCACTCATGTAAACTCTTTAGACCTAATTGACAGTTGTCTAAATGCAGCTTTAGTTGTTCTTCAATTCAATACAAATCGATTAAAAGATTTAGACCCAAATACTTTAATAAGCGATTTTGTATTGGAAAATAATATTGATTTTGACATTAGCTATTATTCAACAGACGTTTCCAAAGAAGAAATAAAGGCCATTTTAGAAAAGGACACAGCTATTATCAAAGACATTACAGACACTTTCCCTCTTTTAAAGGAAAGGGTTCCTGGAATGGAGCTCTGCAATGGATCAGCAGTCATCATAGACATAGAGGAAGAGAGAATTTCCTATACAATAACCTCTGCTGGTCAATTGTTTAGCGGAGTAAAGGATACAATAGCAAAGCTTCAAGACAGCGGAACAGATGTTTTCATTGCTTCAGGAGACAGGTCAGGAGATATAAGGAAACTTGCAAATATTACTGGCGTTCCAGAAGATCATGCCTTTGCTACAGCAAGCACAGACAGAAAGGCAGAAATAGTTGCTAATCTTCAGGATGAGGGTTATAAGGTAATGATGGTTGGTGATGGGCCTAATGACATTTTAGCATTTCAAAAGGCTGATGCAGCAGTTCTCACAACAGAACAGAAGGATGGAGATTTTCCAGACAAGTTAAAGTCTTATGCTGATTTTGTTATAGAGGATATTAGTGAAGTGCTGCAAATTGATTTCTAACTCAAGCTTTTTTGGCCTTCGGCCAAAAAACCTTGACCAAAATTTTTATTTCGGCTATGCTTTAACCTGACATTAAAGCATGGGCTGTTCTACTTTTTATTTTGCTTGTTTTTACTGAATATTAGTTATTATGCTTCTTTTATAATTAAATTTTTACTTGGATGCTTGGTTCTTTTTTATAGAATTTTACACTTGAAATAGTACTCTCCTATTTTTATTTTCAAAAACAATCAAATTACTCATTGATTTTTTGCTAAGAAATCTTCAATAACTTTCTTGCTTTTTAAGACATTATCAAAATTATTCAATTCAATTATGCCATTGTCCACATATTTTAAAAGATTCAAGTCAAGGGTTCCATCTCCAATGGCCTGATGCTTGTCTTTTATCCCATCATTATCATTAATATGATAATAAAGAATGTTAGGAATTTCAAAGAAGCTTAATTGGTCTTTGCATGTGTTAACATGGCCTAAGTCTATTGTAATATTGCAGCCAGTCTCATTGGTCAGATTCTCTAGCTCATATGCTCTATTTCCAAGATAAGAAAAGCGTTCTGGCATGTTTTCTATAGATATCTTCGCCTCCTTATCTTCAGCATATGCAACAAGCTCATGGGTTGATTCAGTTAAAAAACCTAATGCCATTTCTCTAAGGTATTTTTCAGGCCTTCCTATTTTTCCAGGGTGTGCAGTAACCCCAATTGCACCTATCTCATCTGCAAGGTCAAGACATTCCTTTGTTTGCTTTACAGACTCTTTTCTAATTCCCTCGTTTAGGCTTGCAAGGTTTATGTCCACATTTACACCATGAATGTATATGTCAAGGTCATATGAGTGGAATGTTTCTGTAATTTCTTTCCTTTCCAATAATATGTCTTGTCTGTATGGTCCCTCTGCAAGCAGTTCAACACTGTCAAATCCATTTTCTACAGCTATCTCAAGCATCTCATCAACTTCTTTCATAAACAGTGAAAGCAGTGAAAATCCTAATTTCATTTAAAAATCCCCTATTCCTATCTTTTTATTTAAGATTCCTATATTCATCTTTATTAAAATAAGAAATCTCAATAATTATTTAAGACTTTATTTTTCAAGATATATAAAAATATATTAAGTTCTTTAGGGCTTTGCTTTAAAATTAGAATTTTTAATTATAGATGGGGGGGATATGGTTTATTTAGTGGTGTTTTTATATAGTGCTTATCATAGGGATAGGTATAGATAGATATATGATGTATAGATTGAAGATAGATAGAAGATAGATAGATAGAAAATAGATATTAAATTATTGATAGATAAAGAATTTATATTTAAAATATAAACCCAATACCTATCAACGATTTATTGATGTTAAGTGGATAATCATAAATGATTAAACAATGTCCAGATTTCTGGATACTTTTGAGCAATTGCCTCATCAATAAGATTTGATGCTTCATTGCTTATGCTGAATTCAGGTTCGGTCTTTCTAAGATACCTTAATACAGCAGCTGATCTTGCAGACCATAATGTGATTCTTGGATTCTTTTCAACAGTTTCGATAACTTCATATACCAGTTTTTCTTCTTTTTCACTAAGAACACTATCAGAATCATTTTCCTTAGTTTTATCTTCATTTATTTTGATACTTTCTTCAGTTTCTTTGTTTAAATTAACTGAACTTTCAATATTTTTATCATTATTTTTTGAGCTAGAAATTTCTATGGTTTTTGTACTGTTTTCAGTTACTATTTCATCATCATTACTGAAGATGTTTGTATAGTTTGAGGTTTCCTCTTCTTTAGCTTCGGTTTCGAGTTCTTCTTTAGGTTCATCTTCAATTTCTATTTTTTCTTCTTCTGTTTCATCTTTTTCTACTACAGGTTCATCTTCTTCTTCATCAGGTTCTTCTTCAGTTTCAGTTTCTTCAGTTGAAATGTCTTCTTGTTCTTCAATTGCTTCTTCTTCAACTGTTTCTTCTACTGTTTCTTCTATTTCCTCTTCATCATCTGATTTTTTTAATAAGTCTTCTAATGATAATCCTTCTTCTACATCTTGTTCTATTTCTTTAATTTTTGGAATCAATGAATCTAGTCCTCTTCCTAATCCAGAATTTTGTTTTTTTGCCATAATTATCCCCTATGATTTTTTTAAGATTTTTTTGTTTTTAAATAAATTAATGATTATGATTTTTTGATGCTTTTCAGCATCATTATTTTATTTATATTTCACCATCCAGCTTTAAGAGCTCTCTTGCCATTTTGAGGTAAGCTATTGATCCTTTGCTTTCAGGGTCGTATGCTATGCAAGGCTTGCCGTAACTTGGAGCTTCTGCTAAACGTATGTTTCTTGGAATCACTGTCTTAAAGATGTATTCCTTTCCTTTGAAGTAGTTTTTAAGCTCTCCATATACTTCTCTGCCTAATCTTGTTCTTGCATCGTATAAGGTGAGAACAATTCCCTTTATTGGAGTTGGGCTTCTTAGCCTTGTTTCAACAAGGTTGATTGTGTTCATAAGATCAGCCAGTCCCTCAAGTGCAAAGTATTCCGCTTGGATAGGTATGATTACGCTGTCAGCAGCGATTAATGAGTTGATTGTAATTATACCAAGGGATGGAGGTAAGTCTATGATTATATAGTCGAATATGCCTTTTATTGGCTCAAGCAGTTTCTTTAAAGCAATGTGGTAGTTGTCTTCCTTGCTTAATTCTACCTCGATACCGCTTAAGTCGATATTGCTTGGCAGGAGGAATAGGTTTTCTATCCTTGTTGGTATAGTTGCCTTTTGAACACTGCATTCGTTTACTAAAGCTGTGTATACTGTCTTTTTGATTTCTGTCTTGTTAATTCCAAAGCTTGTTGTAGCGTTTGCTTGTGGATCCATGTCCACTACAAGGACTGCCTTTCCCATGGCAGCAAGTGAAGTTGCCAAGTTTACTACAGTTGTTGTCTTTCCGCATCCGCCTTTCTGATTCATTACAGCTATTGTTTCTCCCATGTTGGTACTCCTTCGTTTTTTTTAAAAATAAGTGGTTTAGTGTAAAATACTTATTTTCTCTAATGTTTATTATTATAATTTATAAGTTATTTCTTTGAATTTTTAAGGTAAAAGTTGTAACTTTTTACTTATTTTTTTTAACTTATTTCTTTGAATTTTTAAGGTAAAACTTCTTAGTTTTTACTTATTTTTTATAACTTATTAAGAATAATTTTTAACTTATATATTATAATTTATAACTTATACTATATAAGTTTTAAGTTATTTCTTACAACTTATTATTTATAATTTTTAATTTATAAGTTTTTTGTTATAAATATTAAGTTATTTCTTATAATTTTTTAACTTATTAGTTATTAGTTATAACTTATAACTAAATTTTCTCATAACTTATCACTTTAACTAATAATTTTATTGAAAAATTTGTGAAAATTAGCCTAAAATTGCTATACTTTATGGTCAATTTTTACTTCATCTTGTAAAATTTTTTTAAACAATTGGATTATATTTTAACTCAATGATGCTGAAAATGATAAAAATTAAAATGATTTACAGATTAAAAATAGATAAAAAAAGGTTATAAAATAAAGAGAAAAAGGTTTTAAAATGAAAAAAAAAAAAAGAAAAGTGGATTTTTGGCCTGGCCAAAAATCTATTTGGAATTTTCCATGGATCCGTCCATGTAACTTGCGTATCCTTTAAAGTCCATTAAACCATGGCCTGAGAAGTTAACAACAATAGTTTTCTCTTCGCCAGTTTCTTTGCACTTTTTAGCTTCATCGATAGCTGCTTTAATTGCGTGGTTTGTTTCAGGTGCTGGAATGACTCCTTCGCACATTGCAAACATCTTACCTGCTGCAAATACATCTCTTTGATGAGCTGTAACAGGGGTAATGTAACCTTCGTTTTTAAGCAAGGATATTTGAGTGTTCATACCATGGTATCTAAGTCCTCCAGCGTGTACAGAAGGAGCAACGAAGTTGTGTCCTAATGTAAACATCTTTAAAAGCGGAGTGAATCCCATATTGTCTCCAAAGTCGTATCTGTATTCACCTTCTGTTAAGGTTGGGCAAGCTGAAGGTTCAACTGCTATGAATTCAGTGTCGCTGTTTCCTTGGATTTTGTCTTTAATGAATGGGAATAATGATCCACCGAAGTTACTTCCTCCACCTACACATGCAATCATTGTGTCTGGCTCTTCTTCAGCTTTTTCAAGCTGTAATTTGATTTCCTGACCAATTGTGGTTTGGTGTAGGATAACGTGGTTTAAAACACTTCCAAGGGTGTATTTTACATCATCATATTTTAAAGCGTCTTCTACAGCTTCAGAAATTGCTATTCCAAGGGAACCAGGAGTGTCCGGAGTTTCTGCAAGGACTTTTCTACCCACTTCAGTGTTTTCACTAGGGGATGCGTGTACGTTTCCGTCGTATAATTGCATGATGGTCTTTCTGAATGGCTTTTGGTCGTATGAAACCCTTACCATATATACTGTACATTCAATGTCCATCATTGATGCTGCAAGACATAATGCAGTACCCCATTGTCCGGCTCCTGTTTCGGTTGTTATTCTTTCGATTCCTTCTTTTTTTGCATAATATGCCTGTGCAATTGCACTGTTTAACTTGTGACTTCCAGTTGGAGAGGTGTCTTCTCTCTTATAATAGATCTTTGCTGGTGTGTTGAGCTTTTCTTCCAATCCTCTTGCTCTGCATAAAGGAGTCGGCCTTCCCAATCTTTGGTAGAGCTCTCTTACTTCAGATGGAATTTTTATATATCTTTCTGTGGAGAACTCTTGGTTTAGACACTCGTTTACAAATATTTGAGGTAAGGTTGATATTTGATCTTTTCCTTCACTGTTTTTAGGAGCAGGAAGCTCTACAGGTAAATCAGCGTTAATATTGTACCATTTTGTAGGTACTTCATCGTTAGTTAAATCAATTCTGTATTGCATTTTATCACTTTAATTTTTTTTTTTTTTTTTTTTACTTTGTTGTTATTTTTATAAGTCCGAAATCCGAATGAAAATTAATTAAATAAACATTATTTTTTAATTATAAACATTCTGTACTATTAATATATTTAATGTACTATTTAAAGCTTTGTAGTACATTTTTGTACATTGTTGTTTATACAATTTTATTTATTTTATCAGATTTTACAAAAATAATCATTAAAATATCATAAATTATACATTATAACTTATAACTTATTATTCAAAATTCTGAATTTTTATCAAAAATATGCCTAAAATTGCAGATTTTTGGTCTAAATATGGATTAAAAATTGTAACTTTTGGTCTAAATATAGATTAAAACTTATAAGTTTAGGTCTAAATATGGATTAAAACTTATAACTTATAACTTATATCAATAAAACATCCCTTCTTATTTCAATCAATTTAAATATTTTCACTAACAAATATCTTGATATGAAGATTTTAGCTATTGATGTAGGAACTGGTACTGAAGATATCTTATTATACGATACAGAAAAGGAAATAGAAAACTCTATGAAATTGGTTATTCCTTCTCCTCACCTTACAATCGGACAAATGATAAGCGAATCAGAGTCTGATTTATACTTTGACGGAGTAATCATGGGTGGAGGAAAAATAAAGGACAGATGTCTTGAACATATGGAAAAAGGATATAAGATAGTATTTGAAGAACTATCAGGCAAAACCATTCGTGACAACATTGAACAAGTCAAGTCATTTGGTTTTGAAGTGGTAAAAGAAGGTAGCTTTGACAAGGAGCTAAATGAAGATTCAAGCTTAAAGTATGCAGATTATCAAAAGATATCCTTAAAGGATGTGGATGTAGATAAGTTAATAGACATTTTCAAGTCATTTGACCTAGACCTTGAGGTTGATGAGCTTATCATTGCAGTTCAAGACCATGGATACAGTGAAGATATGGGAGATAGGGACTTCAGATTTGAAAAGATCAAGGAAAAATTGCCAGAGCCTCTTCCTCCGGAAGTTTTTGCAATGGAAAGGGAAGAAGTTCCAGAGTATTTCACAAGGATGCAGTCTGTAATCCAATCCCTAGAGGAGTCAAATCCAGAATTCAAGCCAGTTCTTATGGATACCAAATTCGCTTCCTTAGCAGGGGTCTGCTATGACAAGGAAGTTCTAAAGCTAAACAGTTTCATTGTCATGGACATTGGAAACGGTCATACAACTGTTGCGTCCATTGAAAACGGCAAGATACAAGGTGTTTTTGAGCACCATACTAGAGATCTTAGTCCAGAGAGGTTTGAAGAGCTTGTACTTGCACTTGCAGACGGCACAATTAAGCATGAGGATGTCCACGATGAGGGAGGTCATGGCGCATTTGCACTAAATCCTATCTCAAAGATAGAGAAGGTAGTTGTTGCAGGTCCAAAAAGAGCCCTTGTAGAAAAGACAAATCTTGACTATTATCATGCAGCTCCAGGTGGAGATGTGATGATGACTGGAACTGTTGGTCTAGTAAAATCAATGGAGTACCTAAGGAAAAATTAGTTTTTAAAAGCCGTTTTACAGTATACAATTAAAACTATTTTTCCATTCTTATTTTTTTTATTTTAACCATAATTTGGCCTTATTTTTTCAGATTATTTTTTTCACTTTTTCATCATTTTTTTAAATTCTACAGTAACTTTTCATTAATTCCATGTCACTTTTTTCTAAAAATATAATATACTTTTTGTATATTTTTTGATGATTTTTTTCTTTAAGTAGATAAAAAAATAATTTCATTAGATTTTTTTTCTATTCTACAAAATAATTTTTTTTTCATCTTTGAGACTAATTAAATTTGACATTTTTAATTCTTATTTTTTCAAAATAAGTTCAATTTTTATAGTTGTATATTTTCAAAAAATCTCTGTATCTTTAATTTTCCTGTTTTTTTCATAAATTTTTAAAATATTTTCACTTATAACTTATAACTTATAACTCAAACAATCTCTTCGTTATTAATATCAGTTATTTTCAAAATCTTGAAATTAAATAAAATTTATAATGGATTAAAATAATAATATATTTATAAAATTTTTACATACTTAGATATTTATTGTAGAATATTTTTTTCAAAGATCAGTTTTTATTTTTTATTATCAAAAGAGGACTTTATATGAAGTTTGATCCACATATTCACAGTGTTTTTTCAGGGGACTCACGTTCGGAACCAATAGACATTCTCATACAGGCCCAAAAGATAGGGCTAGATGCAATTGCAATAAGCGACCATAATGAAATAAAAGGCTCCCGACTTGCAAGAAGCATACCTGGAGATATAATTGTAGTTCCCTCCATAGAGATTTCTACAGAGAAAGGCCATATGTTAGGATTGGGAGTTGATGAGATTATTCCTAAAGGATTGTCAGCTGTAGAGACTGTAGATAGAATTCATGATGCTGGTGGATTAGCTATAGTTCCTCATCCTTTTTCCTATTATAGACACGGTCTATTCTGCAATGTGGATTCTAACTTAGGAGTGGATGGTGTTGAGACCAAGAATGCAAGATACATATTTGGATACTCAAACAAACAGGCCCAAACATTGGCTGAGCGAAAAAGGCTTGCCAGATTAGGAGCAAGCGATTCTCATTTTTTAGAATCAATCGGGGATGCCTATACAGAGGTAAACACTAAAGGATATGATTCTGTAGATGGCATATTAAAGGCAATAAAACACAGACGCTGCAGGGCCATGGGTCATGGAACAAGCAACTTTTTGGTTGCAAAAGAAGTATTTGTTAAGAAGGTGCTTAGAAGGTATCCGAAAAGGGACGAATAAATCAATCAAGCTTTTTTGGCCTTCGGCCAAAAAACCTTGACCAAAAATTTTATCTAATCTATGCTTGAACTAATCTATAATTTTTGAATTTTCATAACTCAATTTATTCAGTTTAAACTAATTTTTAATTTAATAATTTTCAATCACTAGAATTTTTTTTAATCTTGTTTATTTCATAGAAAAAAAGTCACTATTTTTTACAACTATACACCTATTGCCATAGTCAAAAAGTTTCTCAAACCTGGTGCCAATCCTAATACAAATACGGTTAATTTTAATAGACTTTTTATGGTTTCGTCATCGAAATATTGATCGATTATGTATAATACTGCAACGATGACTATAATTTTCATAGGAAACATTGTAATAGATGTATCAAATAGTTGATATAGAGTATTTGCTAAAACATGCTGTTCGCTGTAGTTGAAGAACTCGACAGCAACAAATGTTGTTGAAGCATCGAACATATGTGCTGAAATTATTGACAAGTTTATCCTGTCCTTGAAAAATGGGATAATGTATGAAATCAAGACAAATATTGAACTTGCTATTATCCATGTGATTAGCACATAGATTACTGGAATAATGTTTAGTCTAGGAATCATGATTATGTTTGGTATGAGAAGTATGACTCCTATGATTGAAAGGGTGTATCTATAGTCGATGTTTTTTCTGTTGTATAGAAATAGACTGAATAGCAGTGATGCAATTGTTATAAGGCCAACAAGTATGTAAAGGCCAGGGGTTATTAAGAAGACTGTTTTTGGATAGACCCCATTGTCAACCAATGCACGTATGAGAGATCCAAGAAAGATATATGGGATGATAGGATAGATTATGGAGATAGGGTCTATTTTTATCTTCTTAAACATCTTTATGATTGCTATTATAAAAATAAGAAGAATTAGAGTGTAGATGACTGTATTGAATATAGTGTATCCTGAAAAGAAGGTGGTTTGTATGAAATCCGGTAGGAAACTGTCTACGGTAGCCATCTAATCACTTTTACTAAAATTGGATTTGGATTAATCTTATTAAATTAAGATTTGAACTTTTTCTTTTTCTAATTGACTGAATTTTCTTTTTTAAATAGGATTTGAGACTTAACAGTTCTCCTGGATGTCAAGTATCCTGTTTATTGAGTTTATGACCGCAATTACACTTGAAAGAATAACGTCCTCTCTGGTTGCCCTTCCTGTGGCCTTGTTTCCTTTGTCGTCTGAAATCACTACAAAGGTTTCTGCTAATGCGTCTGTACCACCTGTGATTGCTTCAAGTCTGTATTCATCAAGGCTTATATTAACTCTGTCCTGCACAAGTGTCTTAAGTGCTAAGACAGATGCATCCACTGGACCCACTCCTATCTGGGATGTTTCCATAATCTTTCCGTCTATTGAAAGCTTAATTGTTGCTGTTGCTGAGACTGACTCTCCTGTCATTACGCTAAGACCTAGGAGCTTTATGTATTCCTTGCCACTTGTTCCTATTTCTGTTATTGCAATGGATCTTAAGTCATCATCTGTAAGGCATTTTCCCTTGTCTCCAAGGGTCTTGACCTGATTATAGATATTGTCAAACTGCTTTTGGGTCACTTCTATATTGAACTCCTCAAGCTTTGACTTGATTGCAGCATGGCCTGTATGCTTTCCAAGGGCTATCCTTCTTTTATGCCCTACTATCTCCGGGGCTATTGGCTCATAGGTTGAGCTGTTCTTTAAGATTCCATCTACATGTATGCCAGATTCATGTGCAAATGCATTGTCTCCCACTATCGGTTTTGTAGGAGGCATCTTTATACCTGTAATTGATCCGATGAAATTGGAAGTGTCATATAGCTTGGTTGTATCTACTGTTAGGTTTGCTCCATAAGCGATTTTAAGGCTTACTACAAGCTCTTCAAGAGAGGTGTTTCCTGCTCTTTCGCCTATTCCATTTATTGTACAGTGGGCTTGGTTTGCACCTTCCTCTATGCCTATTAGGGAGTTTGATACTGCTAAACCAAAGTCATTATGAAAATGAAGGCTTATTGGGAGGTTAATTTTCTTTCTAAGGGTTCTTATTAATGTTCTTGTGGTTGATGGCACAAGGATTCCAACTGTGTCTGGCACATTTATTATGTCTGCACCTGCGCTTTCCACTCCCTTGTAGAATTCGATAAGATAGTTCAGTTCGGTTCTTGTGGCATCTTCAGCTGAAAATTCAACTTTAAGGCCATGATCCTTTGCATATTCCACCATTTCCATGGATTGGCTTAGAATCTCTGTCTTTGATTTCTTTAGCTTATAGTCTCTGTGAAGGGGAGAAGTTCCGATAAACAGGTGTGCATATGAAAGGTCTGAGTCAATCAATGCATCTATATCCTTTTGCACCACTCTTGCAAGGCCACATAACTCAGAGCTGAACCCAAGGCTTACCATCTCTCTAGCTGCCTTTCGCTCACCGCTTGAAACTGTTGGAAATCCCATTTCGATAACGTTAACTCCAAGCTCATCCAACCTTTGAGCTATCTTGATTTTCTCATCCACGGTCAAGGCAATTCCTGGAGCCTGTTCGCCGTCACGAAGGGTGGTGTCAAATATCTTGATTTCATCTGGGATATTTAATTCCTTCTTGTTCTGTTCCATGTTTATTGCATACATCTTATCCCCAACTTGATTATGATTGATAAATATGATTTGTTTTGATAATTCTGATAATTATTTTTCTTCATTTTTTTTAATCTTTATGTTTTAGTTTTTCTAATTTTTAATTGTTTTTATGCTTGCTTTTAGTTTTATTTTTTATATTTTATATCTTTTTTTTATATTCATTTTTGAAGATTAATTTTTTATATTGATTTTTAGCCTTTATTTTATTGTTGCATTGGTTCTAATTGTGTTTTCCAGTTTCATACAACTTTCACATTCTCAAGTCAATTTCACAGTTTCATACAACTTTTACACTTTCAAGTCAATTTCACACGATGACATCAATTTCACATTTTCATACAACTTTCACACGATGACATCAATTTTACGAAATGAAGTCAATTTTACGATATTACATCAATTTTAAGAGATTAAGTCAATTTTGCTCTAATACTGTCTTTATATCAAAAAAGAAAGATTTATATACTTTAAAATCTAAAATAAAACTTAATTAATCAAGTACAAATGCAAGTAAAAGGAGGTACATTATGGCGGATGCGAAAGATTCTAAAGATGATAAAGTTTATCATCTTGAGGATCTATTATTTGTAAAGTGTCTAGTTCAATTTGAAGAATTTCCCCAATATATTACTGGATTTAAGGATATTCGCAATTCATTTGACAGTCGTTTTGCTTCTTCTTCTAATTTTTCTAGTTTAAATCTTGATTGCGTTCGGCAAAGAGAGGATTTGAGTCTTATTGATATTGAGCATCATAGCTCTATAAGGCCAGATTTAATGAGAAGAAATTATGAATATGCTGTAAATCTGTATAATGTGACTGGATATACTGTTCATCCTTTTATCTTTTATACTGGAGACTTGCCTGTTAATAAAATAATCCGTATGAATGATTTTAATACTTTTCAGCCTCAGTGGTTTATTTTAAAGGAAAAAGATGGAATGAAAAGCTTAAATAACATTAATTATAAAACATTTAATAAAATTGATTGGAATGTTTTTGATGCTATAGATTTTGCTTGGATACCTAAATTTGATATTGACATGTCAATTGAAGATTGTATAGTTGAACTTGCTGAAATCTATAAAATGATGCCTGCTGACAATAAGTTCTTGCAGTTTTGTAGAGAAAGTCTAAAATTGTGGACAGGTAAGTATATAAAGGATAAAGAAAGATTAGATAAAGTTAAGGAGTGTTTAAATATGTCTGAGTTAGAAGAGATTCCTTTTGAAGAGCAATTACGTGGAGTTATCCTAGAAGGAGAATTAGAACGAGCTAAACTAAAAGGTGAAGAAAAAAATAGGATTGATTTTATTTCTAAAGCTTTGAAACATATGAGTCCTAAAGAAGTTTCTAATATGTTTGAGCTTCCTATTGAATATGTAGATGAAATTGCAAATTCTTATTCTAAATAAGTTTATTGCATTTTTCTGATATCTAATTGGTTCTAGTTTTATCATTAAAGTATATTATTCGAATGATTGGATGAGGGATAAATATGTCTTTAGAAGAGATTCCTTTTGAAGAGCAATTACGTGGAGTTATCCTAGAAGGAGAAATTGAACGTGCTGAACTAAAAGGTGTAGAAAAAGGTAGAAATATAATCATCATTAAACTATTGGAAACTATGAATCCTCAAGAAATTTCTGAGAGCTTAGATCTTCCTTTAGATACCATCTTAAGTATTCAAGAGTCTCATACCAAAAATGTTTAAAAATTTCTTTTTCTTTTCTTTTTTTAATCTATTTTTTTTTATTTCTAAACGATTTACTATTTTTAACTCTCTAATTTTAATTTAATAATTGTCTAAAGAGTTTTGATAAGCGCCTTCCAATTGAATATAAGGCTCTGCCCTTTTTATAACGACTCCTAATTTTTGAAGGTCTTCCAGTTTTTTAAAAGGCATCTTTTTTCTTATGCTCATTATTCTCCTTGCTGATTTCGGGCCGATTCCAGGGACTCTTATAAGCTCCCTATAAGGTGCTGTATTTATTTCAACTGGGAAGATATCCATTTCACGAGCTGCTAGGATTTTAGGATCCTCATTAAGGAACAACTTATCATCTTCATCAAATACAAGCTCCTTCACCTTAAACTTATAGTCATTCAATAGGGCGTCTGCATGGTATAGCTGTGCAGTTCTATCACTGCTGCATGCTTCTCTTTTTTCAAAGTCTGTTCCCTCTACAGGGGAGAATGCGCTGAAATAGCTGCGTCTAAGGTCTGCCTTTCTATATAGGCTGTCCATTCGCTTTAGTATTTCATAATCGCTTTCATCGTTTGCTCCAACAATGAGCTGAGTGGTGTGGCCTGATTTTGCATAATCCGGATTTTTCTTTGCAATCTGATGCATCCAGTCTATTCTCTTTAGGATGTCCTTGTTATAGTCCTTTGTTGAGGTTATTTCGCTAAGGCCGTCCTTTGTTGCAGCTTCTATGTTTAGGCTTACCCTATTTGCAAGGCTCATCGCCCTTTTTATTGAATCCTTGCTTGAGCCTGGAATTATCTTAAGATGGATGTAGTCCTGGTATCCATAGTCCCTTCGCAATATCCTTGCGGTCTCTATGGTTTTGTTCATTGTTTCATCGATTTCATTAGAGATTCCAGAGGATAGGAATAGGCCGTTTACATAGCCGTTGTTATAGTAGTGGAGAAATGCCTTTGCAAGCTCTTCCGGGCTAAGTTCAAGACGGGTGAAATCACGTTTGCTTTGATTTATGCAGTATTTGCAATCGTTTTTGCACTTATTGCTCATCAGTGTTTTAAAGAGCGGTATCTTGCATCCGTTGTGGCCTGTTGCATGGTATATTCCTGGCAGGTTTACTTGAGAGCTCTTGCTATGGCTAACATAGTCGCACAAATCATATTGCGCTGAATCTGCTAATACTTGCATCTTTTCTAAGGTTGACATGGTGGTTCTCCAATATAATTTATTTTTTTATTTAATTTCCATTCATTTTCTTTATTGTTCTCATTTCTTTTTTTCTAAAATTATTTATATTATTTTTTATTTTTTAAACTATTTATTAATTTTTAGAGAATGATTTATATATTATAGAAGATAAATACAAAACCAAGTGAGAGTTAAACTCTCAACTTGGCTTTGAGATACAAACTAATTATATTTAGGTATGGGATAGAAACAAATATAATGGTTTGTATCGCTATCTCTATAAATATATTCATACCTCCATAACAAGTTTTAGGATAAATCTATTTTAAACTTGTTACAATTTTATTTTGTTTTTTATACTTATAAATCTATTTAGAGAGCATATGATAAGTATTTTTTTACTTTGACTTTTTATATTTTTTATTTTTTACTTTTACTTGGTTTACTATTTATTTCATATAGTAAACCGTCTTTAGAGTCTTTTTTGCTTTCATATAATAATTTTTTTTATATCAATCATTGTTAAAATCTTTATTATTACTCTTTTTTCAGATTTAACTAATAAGTATTATTTATTTTTACCTATCTATTCTTTTTTAATCATTTTCTCCCAATATAAAAGAAACTTTTATATAAAATCTTAAATAATCTAATAATATGAAAGTCGTACTTGCTGGAACTGGAAGCGCAGTTGGAAAAACTACAATTTCAACCGGAATTATGAAAGCGCTTAGTGATGAAAATGTCCAACCATTTAAGGTTGGCCCTGATTTTATAGATCCTTCCTATCATACAATAGCTACAGGAAATGTGAGCCGTAACCTAGACTCCTTTTTCATGACTGATTTTCAAATAATTAATTCATTTGAAAGAGCCTTAAAAAAATCCAATTCTAATATGGGTATCATCGAAGGAGTCAGAGGTCTTTATGAAGGAATAAGTCCTATAGGAGATGTTGGAAACACTGCTTCAATTGCTAAGGCCATAGACGCACCTGTTGTGCTTTTGATGGATGCAAGAAGTCTCGTTAAAAGCGCTGCAGCAGTTGTTCTTGGATTTAAGGCACTTGATCCAGATGTCAGGATTGAAGGAGTCATTTTAAATAAGGTCAAAGGTCAGCGTCACTATAAAAAGGCTAAAGAATCTGTAGAAAAGCTTGCTGATGTTCCAGTTATAGGAGGCATTCCAAGAGACGATAAGATTACTGTAGAGGAAAGGCATCTCGGCCTTGTCCCTGCTCTCGAGAAGGAAAGAATTACAAGAAACATTAATCTTTGGGGCGAGATTGCAGAGGAGTATATAGATTTGGATGCACTTAAGGACATTATGAAGACAAGCTCCAAGTCTACTGCAAGGGACAATAAGAATATTGCAATGGAAAAGCATGAAGATGACTTTAATAGAGAGCATACTGAAGCAATCGACCTAGAGGTTACCAATGACTCAAAGCCAGGGCAATTATGGAAAACCGGCAACAGGAATAAGGTCAAGATTGGAGTTGCCCAGGACGAGATATTCACTTTCTATTATAAGGAAACCCTTGAATCATTGGAGGAAAATTCTGCAGAGATTGTTCCATTCAGTCCATTAAAGGATGAGCATCTTCCTGATGTAGATGCATTATACATCGGCGGAGGATATCCTGAAGTGTTTAAAAAAGAATTATCCGATAATAAAACCATGTTAAATGATATCAATAAATTCCATAAGGAAAATAGACCTATCTATGGTGAATGCGGAGGGTTGATCTACCTTTCCAAATCAATTGACGGCTTAGATATGGTTGGTGCAGTTCCATACTCATCTGAGATGACTAATAAGGTTCAAGGCCTTAATTATGTTGTTGCAAGGGCCAATCAAGATAATCTCATATCAAATGAGGGCGATGTATTCAGAGCTCATGAGTTCCATTATACTAAATTAAATATTGATAAAACTGATTCTTTAGTATTCGATGTCTTAAGAGGAAGGGGAGTCCTAAACAATATGGATGGTGTCTGTGTTAACAATACTCTGGCTAATTACATTCATATTCATGCATGTTCTCATCCTAACTTTGGATACAATTTTACTATTAATATCTCAGAGTTAGATATTTAGTATTTTTCGTTTATTAATTTTTTTTAAATATATTTTTTCGATTTATATTTATTCATTAGATTTTTTATACATCCTATTTTTATTCATTAGATTTTTATAATATATTTTTTTCAACAGATTTTTTTCTACATCATATTTTTTCTAGATCTTTTTTTATTATTTTTTTAAATTTTTGTTTTTTTTCATTTTTTCATTTTTTTAAATTTTTCCCCGTATATTTATAGGTTTGATTTTATAAAATTTTTTTTAACTATTTTTTCAAAAAATTTACAATATATTTTTTACTCAAAAAGTATTACTTTTTTATGTCTATTGTATACTTTTTCAGTATATTTTTGTTATAAAATTAGCATATTCCTGGTTAATTCCTATCTTTTTCATCAGATTTTAAAAAATTTCTGTATGATTTTATAATATCTTCAGCATAGATTTTATAATGACTGAGATCTCTAAGTTTCATATTCCTTATTTTTGATTTTTTTTAAATCTTTATATTTTTTTATTTTTTTCTTAAAATTGAGTTTTTTTAGCTATTTTTTTAATAAAGATTTATTTTAATTTATTCAGTGATATTAATTTAGCATATTCTTTTTTCTATGCTAACTCAATGATGTTATTTTGCATCTAATCTGCATTATCATTCAACTCTTTGATATTACATGCACATTTTTATGCATTATTGTATAAAATTTTATGATTAAAATCAGGGTCTTTCTTAAAAAGTATTACCCATCAAATTTTTATTCTTTAGGCTTATCTTATAGATTTTTTCTACTGACATTATCATTTTTCTACAATAATTTTTCGAGAGTTATTTTTTTTAAAGTTTTCAACTACAATTTTTACACTTGAAATATAACTTTTTTTAATTTTTTGTTTTGTTATTAACAAATTTTTTCTTGTTAACTCTAAAAAATCTACGGAAATTTCCCATGATATTATCAAATTTTTTTCACAAAAAATATTTTTTATTTTCCCAAATCTATCTTTTTTTCAATTTACATTCAATTTTTCTTTTGTATCTTATTTTTAAGGCAAGTTTATATGCAATGAGTTATCATATATATTATATAGAGTTTATTAAGTCAATAAAATATTAAATATTGAAAAATGATATTATCATTGCATCTATTTTGCTATGGTTACTTTTTTATAGACTTTGATGATATTGTATTGTCATTGCATTCTATTTGTAATTTATTTTTTATAGATTTTGATGATATTGTCATTGCATCTATTGGATATTGAATTTATTATATTTGATATTTTATTATTAGCATTATATTTATCCAGATTATATTTTATATCCTGAAGGAATTATTATGTTAGAGAAAGAAGTAAAACAATATAAAAGGGGAAATAGTTTCACTTATCGTATTGATCTATCTAAGAAAGATAATTTTGAAGGTGGAGAAAAAATAATGATTTTTAGGATGAGCGAATATGAAGCTTATCTAAATGAAATAGAAGATCTAAAGAGTCAAATTGAAGAAAATAATAAAACCATCTCTGAACTTAGGGAAAGTCGCAGCGAAGCTAATTCCAATATAAATAATGTTGTTGACAATCATAATAAGGAAATAGCAGATAAAAATAAGGAAATTATGGATCTTATTGAAGAGAACAAATCAGCTATCCAAAAATGTTATGATATTATTGAGGAAAAGGACAAGCTCCTGACACAGGCTAATGAAGAGATTAGAATCGAAAGGGAAAAAACCGATGCCACTCGCAAACAGGCCCAGGAAGATATTCTCAATGAGAGAAAACGACATGATGAATTAACCCTTGAAAAGGATAAACAATTGAAATTAGTCAATGAACAACTTCAGGATAGTCTAAAAGATATAGCTTATAAGGATAAAGTCATTACCGCAGATAGGCTTCTAATTGAAAGATATAAAAATAGAGGTTTTGTAGATCGTTTACTTAATAGATTGCCTGATGACAGCGATTTAAAAATAGATGACGTCAAGGAAACCTATGTTTTAGAAGCTGAAAAGAAGGAATAGTTTTTCTATTTGATAATTCTTCTATAGATAAATGAATTTCTATTTCTTAATTTTTTTTTTTTTTATAGAGGGTCCGCCAAAAAGCTATTTTTTTAAAAAAGTTTAAAATTTTCAATTTTTTAAGTTATTTATTTTAGTTATTTTTTTAAAATTCGATGTTTTTTCTATTGTTTTCTTTTAATTTTGGTGCTTGCACCTTGAAAAAATTTTTTACTTGTTAATTATTCTTTAAATATGAAATAAAGCAATAATATTATAGTAAACTTTATATACTACTTTAAACATAAATAATATCAACAAAGGGTTAATATTTTGGGGTTATTTAGGGTTAAAAGAATTCCGGATGAAAAACAAATAAAATTAGGCATTAGAACTTTAGATTTTAACATTCCAGAGGATCATATTTCTCGTTTTGTTGGGGATTTCATTGACGAATATTATCCTCTTTTAGGAATCAAAGAAAATAAAAAGAAGAAAGGGCGTGACAGTTTTCCGGTGAAAGAGATGTTAAAATTGCTTATTTATGCTAAAATCGAGCATATTGATAGTATGAGATTCTTAGCAGACATGGTAAAATATCATGACGTATATAAATTCGTTGGAAATGGAATTTGTCCTTCAGAACGATCATTACAACGATACAGAGAAAAATACGGCAAATATTACAATGAATTGTTAAAAGCAACCTTAAAAAAAGCTTCAGATGTGGATTACACTGATTTCAACGAAGTTTCCATTGACGGAACCATCAAAAAAGCATACAATTCAAAAAATAAAGTGATCACAGAAAAAGAAACTGAAATATTAACCCGTTACTTCGAAGGAGGCCGTGTAAGTCAGGAAGAGCTAGATAAACTCCATAAACCGGCCCGAGAGATTCTTGAAAATAAAAAAATCAGCAACCAAGAAAAATTATACCTCTTGGATGACATTAAAACACAATTCACACTGTCTGGTCAAAAATCAGTGCCAGTAACCGACATAGAAGCACGTTGGATGAAAAGCAAGAAAGGAAACTCACAAATAAGCTATAATATCCAATCTGCAGTCGATTACGATACAAAAATGATTTGTGCAATAAACGTCGTACAAGCCCCTACAGACCATTACCAATTGCCAAAAATCGTAGATAAGGCAATAAACAACACAAACGTAATACCAAGATTCGTATTGGCAGATACAATCTATCTGAATGAAGAAAGCTTATCATATCTTGCAGATAATCAAATAAATGGAGTTATACCAGATAGAAAGCAATCCAAGGAAAAAATCGGAAGATTGAACAAGAACCCATATCACAAGGATCACTTCAAATACTTCCCTGAAATTGATGCATTTGAATGTCCAGAAGGCCAAATAATGTATTTTTTCAACAAATACACTGAAAAAAATGATGATTTGGACAAGCCAGACAAAATTAAGCGTTTATATTCCAATTATGGTGCTTGTAAGGCTTGCAATTGCCGTGAAAACTGCCTTTCATCCACCCAAACCCACAGAACAATCACCGAATATGGCGGAAGTTTAAAGAAAGCAATGTGGGAAAAAATGGAAACAGAGGAATATATGGAAGAATATGCAAAAAGGTCATCTGTCGAAGGACCTTTTGGCATTTTAAAGGAACAATTCCATATAGAAAGCGAAGTAGTGATAGGAAAAACAAAGACAGAAGAAAGAATACTATTAGATGCCGTGGCTTATAATTTAATACGATTATTTAACTTAGAACAAGAAATAAAAAATGATAAAGAAGATATAGTTGATTTCTGTGAGAAAATTTCTGTCCAAGAGAAATTAGAGGTCAGAGCAACCATATTTTAACTGGTGTTGTCAAAATTTTATTTTGGCGGACACCCTATAGATAAATGAATTTCCATTTGATACTTTTCATTTAGATTAATGAAAGGTTTTCTTTTGGAACTTCTTTTATTTTTTTTATTTTTTTACTTTTTTTAATTTTTTCATGATCTTACTTTAGAAATACTTTTTTTTTTTTTTAAATATATTGATAATGTCATTTATAATCCAGACAACTCATTTCATAATCATTTCATATTATTTTTAACATCATACAATATTAGAGTCTTTCAATATCTATTCTGTAACTCTTAGACATATATTTCAACTGTAAAAAGAGTTATTGTGTTAATGTCATTCTATGATTCGTTAACTTTTTGATTTTACTTGACATATATTTCAAGTGTAAAAAATAACTTTAAATTCAATTTTGAAAATTATATGATAATATCATTTCAAATCAGGTAATTTCATTTCATTATCATTTCATCTTTTTTACAACTCCTCAAAAAAGCCATCTCATTGATAAAAATATTTGTATAAAAAATGATATTATCATCATTTTTATATATTTTTTGTATTATTCCTGCGTTTTTTCATAGATCTTCTGGAGAAGTTTTAAAATTTCTAAAATTTTTTTCATAAAAATAGTCTGATTTCCCTTAAAAATTTTAAATTTTCCAAGAAAGTATTATCTACATACAAATTTACACATGCCTTTTTTCTATTGTATACTTTTTATTATCTAATGTATATTTTCTATTGTATATTGTATTTTTTTTTAGTTTTAGCCTTTATTTTTTTCATTTTAGATTTATTTTTTCTTTATTTTCAAAAATAAGCATTTTCATAAGATTTAAATATAACTTTAAATAAAAATGTTTAATGTAGTTATCTTATAATTAATTTATTTAATTATTGATAAAGAAAATTATACACGAATTCAAGTATAACAATTATTTTTTTGGAAGAGGATATTTATGTAAAAAATTCAGGAATATTTTTATTTTCAAATTTTCGAACATTTGTTTTTCGGTGTTTCATGTTTTTTGGGGCATTGTGATTTTTTCTGGTGTTTCATGTTTTTTGGGGCATTGTGATTTTTTCTGGTGTTTCATGTTTTTTGGGGCATTGTGATTTTTTCTGGTGTTTCATGTTTTTTGGGGCATTGTGATTTTTTCTGGTGTTTCATGTTTTTGGACATTTGTTTCCCAGATGTCTTTTTGATTTGCAAAATATGAATTTTTGTGTTTAGTTATATGAAGCCATTGATTATAAAAATTTCAATTTTTTGCAGAATATCTATTTTAACAAGGGTGATTGTATGAGAAATAAAAAGATTTTCATTTTTACTTTAATGATTGTCATGCTATTATCGCTTGCTGCAGTTTCAGCAAATGATCTGGATAATCTTGAAGTTGATGATGGAAATGTTGTATCTACTGATACGGTAATCAATGATGTGCCCATGGAGAGTACGTCTAGTGATAAGATTGCCCTGAATGTAGATTCGACACAATCTAATACTACAGAGATACTTAATGAAAATGAAATAATAACAAATAATAGTACTTTAAGCATTGATTTGAATGAATCGATTACAAATGAAATCAGTTCTGATCATGAAGATTCATATCAGGCTGATAGTAATCAAGAGGATTCCTATTTCACTTCAGATGGAAACATTTATGTTAAAGTGAAAACTTCCATGCTTAAAGCGGACGGCGATCAGATTTATTATATACATCCTGCCGGTAGCCCTACAGCAACAGGAACTCGCGATGATCCTTTGGATAGTATGAATTCCGCCTTGAATTTATTTACTTCAGATGGAACACACACTATTGTGGTTATGGATGGGATTTATAAAGATACATACTATGACTATAACAATACAGATGTAGACACAAACTTAAGCAACTTGATTATAAAGTCCGATGAAGGGGCAAGTCCACATTTTAACCTGAGCACTTCAGATTATCGAAGGTCTTTATATTGGGCCTTTACAGGAGAAAACATAACTATAGATGGATTGAAGTTTACTGATTCACAATACGGCTCTTTTAATGAGGATGGGGTATACAAATACCATACAGTATTGAGATTCATTAATTCCACTAATGTTTTGGTTGAAAACTGTGTATTTGACAATGACGGATACCTTATCAATGCAACTGATTCAAGTGATGTTGTTATTAAAAATTGTAATGTTTCCAATAGTAATCGTTCAAATGTATTTAATGTTTTGAATTCCAGCTTTACTGTTCAGGATTCAAATTTATCCAAGATTAGAGATAGCTATATTACCAATTCAAGTTTTAAGCTAATCAACAACACCATCTGTAACAATGTAAATTCAAATTTGTTCACAGTAAAAAATTCAAGTTTGGATATTATAAACAACACTTTTAAAGACAGCAATTATTCATCATATTATGTGTTCCGTATTTATAACAATAATGAAACCTATGCGAATTTCACTGGAAATAATTTTACAAACCTTACAGGCACAGATTACCTTCTTCAGGTAAACTACTATGTTAACGATAATACCACTGTGTCATTTGTCAACAATAGCCTTAAAGACGTTAGTTTAGGTCTTAATATTAGATATTCCAATCTTACTATGGACGGCAACTCCTTTGACAATCTTAGTCTTAGTTCCCGGCCTTCTTATTCTGGAATAAGTACAAGTTATTCAAATGTATCATTCACCAACAATAATTTCACCAACTCTGACTCTTACATTTATTTAGGCTATGGAGTCAATGCTACAATTGAAAACAATAACTTTACTGACAATATTCCATCATACTATGGTCTTTTGCGAGCTGAGGGTAACAGTCATGACATTAAAGAAAACAATTTCACAAACAACAAAGGAAATTGTTCAATTATTCAACATTACTCTGGCAATGCTACAATTCATGGAAATCATTTCTATAACAATTCCTTGAATGGATGTGGTCATGTTATCAATGTTACTAGTACTTCAGGTTCTGAAATTTATAAAAATGACTTTGTAAACAACAGCGCCGACAATGGTACTGTATATCTATATGGATCATCTAATGTACATGATAACAATTTCACCAATAACAGCGTCACCGGACTCGGAGGAGCTATCTATTCCTATAGTTTTTATAATATTAATACTACAATTAAGGAAAATGTCTTTGATGGAAACAATGCTAGCTTTGGTGGTGCAATCTATTATGAAAACTATCCTAGCTATAATAATAAAAGGGAGATTGTAAACAACACCTTCATAAACAACAGCGCTGACTTTGGTGGAGCAATCTACTCAAATAAATCAATCAACAACATTATCGATGATAATGACTTTATAAACAACAGCGCTCAAATTGGAGGAGCTATTTTTGTTGATTATCTATACATAAACGATTTCAGATACAACAACACCAATAACACCATTAGCAACAACTTGTTTGCAGAAAATAATGCGCAAAGTGGTGGAGCAGTTGTATTATATTCACAAAACAGCACCGTGGAAGGAAACAGATTCATTTCCAACAATGCAAGTCGCTATGGCGGAGGAGCATTGATTACAAGCGGAAATAACTCTATCATAGTAAACAACACCTTTGCAAACAACACAGCTCAATTATATGGTGGTGCTATTGGAACCAACGACTCTAAGATAATTGACAATAAGTTTGAAAACAACAGTGCTTATCAGGCTGGAGCTATCTTAACAATCAATTCCACAATTCACAACAATGATTTCGTTGGAAATGAAGCAACTAGAGGTCCGGCAATAGTATATATAGACGACTTTAATTACACTGCACTCACTTACTACACTTATAACTGCAGCTGCGAAAACTGCAGCAATTGCAGTGGATGCAGCGATTGTGAATGCTGTGTAACTACTATAGTAGACCCTGAAACTGGGGATGAGATAAAAATTATTAATTGCAGCAACTGTGACGGTTGCAATTGCACTTGCGAAAACTCAACCGTAACTGAACATAATATAACATTATTATATAATAATACCGGCATTGATATCGACGAAGACGTTTACGCCTATCATGAAAATCAGCTTTTAAGGGTTGCCAAGGAAAACAATGGAATGTATTACCTTTATGACAATGTTAATGTTACAAGCGCTGAAAATTACACTTATTGGGCGTATTGCATAGAGCAGAACAATTCCTACCCTTGGCTAGGAAATGGAACTCTTGGAGTTCATGTAGATGATCTATACTTTGTCAGAAACAGTTTGGATGACTCTTATGTTGGTGATTACCTTAAGATATTGATTTCATACTTCTATCATAATCTTGATGAGGATAAGATCAATGTCAAGGAGTATATCTATATCTTTACAGACACCGACTATCGTAGCAACAATGACCGCATAATCCAAAAGATTATTAAGCTAGCCAATAATGAGTCAACAGTTCTTGAGAATGGTAACAACTGGATAAACGGAGTTTACAACTGCCTTGAATTCTCAACATTCATAAACCCTACCACAAGGCAGAACCTGATTTTAATCAATGGATGCGAACCTCTAGACAAGCCTGACTTTAACATAACTAAAAAAGCCAATGCTACACATGTGAAAACCGGCGATTACATCAACTATACAATTCTTGTTACAAACAACGGAACATGCAATTTGCATGGTTTGAAAGTGACTGAAAGAATGAATTCCATGTTGATATATATGGGCTTCGATGATGTTAGCGATAATTGGACCCAGACAGGGGATATGGAATGGATGCTGAATAGAACCTTGAAGGTCAACGAATCGGCGGAATTACACATCTACTTCATGACAAATAAGGTAACCAGCTATACCAACATTACAAATGTCATTGAGGCAAGAAGTGATGAAAGTGACACAAAGATAGCAGAGGAACATATTGAAACCATATATCCTAAATTGGTTTACCGAAAGGTCAGCGTGGACCCTGTTGCCTATCCTGAATCCACAATTAGATTCATACTTCTCGTTAAGAACATAGGTACTGCCAATGCATATAATGTAGCCATTGAAGACAGTGGCTTTAGCTCAAGTCAATTGTTATATCAAGGGACATGGTCCAACTATAAGGGAACTTGGTATAATAGCGGATCTAGCGCAACATCAACCGGACGCTTCACTCTTAATGGGTATTTGGCTCCTAACCAGGAGGCGGGGGTTTACGTTTCCTTTAAATTGAAGGAAGGTGTTAAAGGTACAACAGTATCCAATTCATTCAATGTATATTTAAACAATACTTGGGATGGAAGCGCTTCCAATTTTACAAGAGTTGTCTCTTCTGCAATGAAAGTTGAAAAGCTTTGGGTCGATCCTCTTCCTATTGCAACAATCGGCGATGAAGTAACTTTCGCCATAAATGTCAGCAATGTTGGAGAGGCCAATCTGACAGGAGTCTATGTAGAGGACTTCTTCCCAAGCGGATTGGAATACATTAGATTCTATAATACCGATGCCCACAACTGGACTCATTATGAAACCCTTGACGGCACCCATAGGTTCATTTTACAAAACACCCTACCTAACAGTCAAACCAGCAGGACACTTTCATCCTCAATCATTTATGTTGTATTTAAAGCCAATGAAATAGGCGATTTAACCAATACAGCTATTGTAAAAAGTGACTACACTGAAAATGTCACTGATAATGAAACAATCATTATCAGTCCTTATGGAATGAAAGTTGAGAAATTCAGCAACAACCCGATTTCACAATCTGACAATCAGGTTTCATACGTAATCAGGGTTACAAACACAGGAATATATAACTTGACAGATGTTTATGTAAATGAAAGCCAAAATGAATACATGGTTTATGACCATTTCGAAGATAGTTCCAATAAATGGATCTATAACGATTCAGGCGATAGCCCAAGATGGGTTTACAATGGAAGCTTGGAGAATAATACCTATTCCGACTTCATTGTATATTATAACATCACTAAAATACCTGAAAACGGATTAATCAAAAACACCGTTAGGGTATATTCAAATGAAACTGTAGAGAGAAATGCAAGCAATGAAACCAAAGTCTATAAATTATCCCTTTGGAAAGTAAGCAACAATCCTGTATCCAGACTTGGAGACCAAATTTCATTTACCATTGTTGTCAAACATGAATATAATGGAAATTCTTATGATAAGGACTTATATCTTGACGGCGTCTTCGTTAAGGAACTGATTCCTGACGGCTTGACCTATGACCATTACGTTGATGAAAGCGGCAAATGGTCCTATGATTACAATACCGACAATTGGGTATATAGCGGTACTTTAGTTCCTAATACTGAAACTAACTTTACCTTGTTCTTTAACGTAACCAAAATGGAGAACTTAACAAATGTAGTTATTCTCGGTACCAATCAAAGCAATAATGTAACCGTCAACAACAGCTCCGACAGCAGATACTACAGCATGCTTGTAGATAAGATAAGCTTGAACGAGACTGTCTTTAAAGGAAACATCACAGAATTCCTAATCAAGGTAACTAATAACGGTGACTTGAACTTGACTAATGTCACTATTCGCGAAGTCATTCCTGATGGATTGGTCTATGTTGGATATCTTAATAAAACCGGCAAATGGATTTATGAAGGAGGAAATGGAGCTTCAAGCGATGATCAACCAATGTGGACTTATCAAGGCATATTGGCTCCAGGAGAATCTGCAGAGTTCATCATTCTATTCAATGCCACTGAAACAGGCACATTTTTAAATATAGTTTATGGAACCTCTAATGAAACAGAGGAATTTGTCGCAGAAAACACTACAAAGGTTTTAAATCCTCTCTTGTATGTAGATAAGGTCACATTGAATCAAACAGTATATCGCGGTGACTTGACTGCATTCGAGATATTCATTGTAAACATTGGTGATTGCGATTTACACGACCTTTATATTGATGAGATATTCCCTGACGGCCTTGTCTATTATGGATTGGTGGATGATACAGGTTCATTGTCCTATGATGAGAAAACTCAAAGAATCAGCTTTGACGGAACATTGAAAGTTCGCGAAACTTTGGTATTCACAGTCATATTCAACACTACAAAGGTAGGCAACTTCACCAATAAGGTTGAAGTGGGCTCTAACGAAACCAAGAAGGAATATGCTAATAATACTACCCAAGTATTGGAAAAGGACTTAAATGTCACAAAGGTTGCAAACAATAAAACCGTCGTCAAAGGTGACAAGACAGAATTTACAATTGACATTACTAATGTAGGCGAATGCAATTTAACAAATGTATATGTATATGAGGAATCCTTCGAGGGACTTTCCTATTATGCCTACATCGATGAAACAGGCAAATGGTTTAAAAACGGCAATAAATGGATTTATGATGGTGTCCTGAAACCTGGCGAAAGCGTTAAGTTCACTGTTGTATTCAATACAAACGAGACAGGCAACTTTACCAATATCATCGTTGCAGGTGCCGATGGAATCCCAAATAAAACTGCAAACAACACTACAGAAGTGCTTATTTGCGACATTTCCATTGAAAAGCTCACACTTAACAAAACAGTTATAAGCGGAGAGGACACCCAATTTGCCATCCGTGTTAAAAACATTGGATTAGGCAATTTAACTGATGTGACCGTAACTGACAGCTTCCCTGAAGGCTTGACTTACAAGACCTTCATTGACAATAGCGGAAAATGGTCCAAAAACGGCAATAAATGGATTTATGATGGTGTCTTGAAACCTGGTGAGTCTGCCGAATTCATTGTTGTATTTGCTACCAATCAAACAGGTAATTTCACTAACTTTGTAAGTGTAAGCACCAATGAAACCAAATCCAAGAACGCTTCCAACAAAACAGAGGTTGTCTTGGCAGATGTTGAAATTCAAAAGATCACCCTCAATAAAACTGTTATAAGCGGTGAGGAGACTCTATTTGAAATAGTTGTCACAAACAAGGGCATTATTGATTTGTCCGATATCACTGTAACTGACAGCTTCCCTGAAGGCTTGACTTACAAGACTTATATTGACGAAAGCGGAAAATGGTCTAACAGCGGCAACATTTGGACTTATGATGGAGTTTTAGCTCCTGGTGAGTCTGCTGGATTCATTGTTGTGTTTGATACTAATCAAACAGGCAATTTCACCAACTTTGTTTCTGTAAAGACTAATGAAACCAAATCCAAGAATGCCTCCAACAAAACCGAGGTTCTAGTGGCGGATATTGAAATTCAAAAGATCACACTTAACAGAACAGTCATCAGTGGTCAAGAGACCATGTTTGAAATTGTTGTCACAAACAAGGGACTTGTTGATTTGTCCAATGTCATTGTAGCTGACAGCTTCCCTGAAGGCTTGACCTATAAGACTTATATTGATGAAAGCGGAAAATGGGCTGTCAACAATAATAAATGGCTTTATAATGGTGTTCTAGCTCCTGGTGAGTCTGCTGGATTCATTGTTGTGTTTGATACCAATCAAACTGGTAATTTCACTAACTTTGTAAGTGTAAGCAGCAACGAAACCAAAACCAAGAATGCTTCCAATATAACAGAAGTCCTATTGGCGGATATTGCCATCCAAAAGATAACTCTTAACAGAACAGTTGTAAGTGGCCAAGAGACCATGTTTGAAATTGTTGTCACCAACACAGGAATCATTGACTTGACTAATGTTGTTGTAACTGACACCTTCCCTGAAGGCTTGACTTACAAGACCTTCATTGATGAAAGCGGAAAATGGTCTAACAGCGGCAACACTTGGGCGTATGATGGTGTTCTAGCTCCTGGCGAGTCTAGTGGATTCATTGTTATATTTGACACTAAAGATCCAGGCAACTTTACAAATATTGTTAGCGTAATATCCAATCAGACAGGCAATAAGTCTGCCCGTAACATTACTGAGGTTATCGTTGCAGATGTAGGCATTCAAAAGATAACTCTTAACAGAACAGTTTATAGCGGTGAGGAGACTCAATTTGAAATTGTTGTCACCAATACAGGAATCATTGACTTGACTAATGTTGTTGTGACTGACACCTTCCCTGAAGGCTTGACTTACAAGACCTTCATTGATGAAAGCGGTAAATGGTCCAACAGTGGCAACAAATGGGTTTATGATGGCATTTTGACTCCTGGCAAGTCTGCTGGATTCATTGTAGTGTTTGACACTAAAGATATAGGCAATTTTACCAATGTTGTATCTGTAAACACAACTGAGGTAGGTCCTAAGTATTCCTATAATATAACTGAAGTAATTATTAAGGAAAACAAGACCAACCATACCAATGAAACTCCTCCAGGTCCTAACCCTCCAGGTCCTAGCCCACCTGGTCCTAACCCTCCAGGTCCTAACCCTCCTAAGCCTCATGTTCCTACACATCCGCATAAGCCTATAGTTCCAACTAATCCGAACCAGCCTAAATTGGTTAAATCCAATAAAAATCCGTTATCTGATGTGAAAGCAGGTAACCCTATAGCTTTATTATTAATCGTATTAGTGGTTCTTGGTTCTGTGCCATTTGCATCATGCGATAGCGGTGGAACTAGAAGAAGAAGAAAAACCAAAGAGAGAAAAGCAGCGAAACATAAGGAAATCGATAAGAAGAAAGGCATTATCATTTTATCCGGATGTCTTTTATTGATGGTTTCTGTTTCAGCCATTTCAGCAGCTGACACTGGTGATTTAGGCTATGATGATGCTGGCAGCGATGTTGCTGTACAATCAGTAAGTCACGAACCGGCTCAATATTCCTATTCAACTAGCGAAAACATGGCATATGATAGTTATGATTATGGCGATTATAATGATTATGGTGGCTATGGCGATTATGGCGATTATGGCGATTATGATGGCTATGACACTTACAATGACTATTACATCCTTGACAACAACGAAACAGTCTATGAAGATGGCATGGAAAATTCAGCTGATGGAAACAGCGCTGATGCAGCTAACGGTCAAGCAAATCAATATGCTGAAGATGGTTCTGATATGGAACTTTACAGCATTGATGATGAATCTTATGATTCCAATGACAACTATGACAATTACAAAGAATATTCCTATGATGATGATTCATCCCGCGAAGATGCATCTTCAATTGTAAGATATAATGATTGTACCGTAAACGGCGATAATAAAGTCAAATCAATTTACACATCTTCTTCACTTGCTGAAGGGGAAGGTGTAGTGGTTTATGTTTCCCTTGATGGTAGAACAGGTGCTGAAGGTACCTATGACGATCCGCTCCTCACTATTGGGGCAGCATTGACTAAATTGTCCACTGTCAGTTCTACTGAGACAAAAACCATAATTTTGAAAGGCGGAAACTATTCAGGAAACAATTATAGATATTTATCTACTCGTTTGAATAATTTGATTATAAAGGCTGAGGACGGCGCTGAAGTAAATGTTGATTTAAGGGGAATGAATCAAAACAGTTTGTATTGGACTTTCTATGGTGATAATGTAACTGTAAGCGGCATTAACTTTATGAATGCCAATATGACATCTTACAACCTTAACAATTATCACGCTGTATTGAAATTTATCAACTCAAGCAATTCTCGTGTGGAAGATTGTTCATTCAGCAATTTGAAATCCTATGGAATTCTTGCAGGAAACAGTACTGATGTTGTAATCAGCAATTGTAATTTCACAAATGGAAGCTCTAGAATGTTCAGTATAACCAATTCAAGTGTCACTGTTGAAGATTCTATCATGAAGAACTTCTCTACCAGCTACATTAGAAATTCCACATTCACTATGGTAAATAGCACCGTGACAGATTTCAATGATGACGACATCTTTAATTTCGCAAACACTGATTTGGATATTAGGGACAATACATTCAAGAATTTGACATTCCCAAACAAAACCAATTTTCAACGTTTTGGAGTGTTCTATGCCTGGGATGATAATGCTGGCATAAGTTATAATTTCATAAACAACACCTTTGCCAATTTCACTGGAACAGATGCTTATATGATTTATCGTTCAGCATCCTCTTCAGTCAAACCAATGTGCAAAGTAAACTTCACAGACAACAATGTATCAAACGTATCTGTTGGAGTTAATATATATTATGGAAATATCACTGTTGAAAATAACAGCTTCGATCATATGAGTCCGGCCAATACTTTACGTTTCAGCTATTCAAACATTGACATAAGAGATAACAACTTTACAGATTCTAACTCTACCCATGTTTATTCAGATAGATGCAATGGTACAATTGAATATAATAATTTCATTAACAACTCTGCATTGCCTGTTTCAGCTGAGTGGGGTAATTTGAATATTTCCTTTAACAATTTCACTGACAATAAGGGCAATTTCTCTGCAGGAGCCATTCAATCTACTGGAGTAGTGAATATATTTAACAATACTTTCTGTAACAATTCCGCTCGCGTTGGTGCTGTGAATGTTGCCAGCATTAGTAGTAATAAAACCATTTACAATAACACATTTGTCAACAACACAGGTGTTAGCGGTACCCTTTATGTCAATGGAAATGCAACAGTTCATGACAACAGATTCATAGACAATAATGTAAGCGAAAATGGAGGAGCCATCTATGCAGCATATGATAATAGCTATAATAATTATTATAATATTTCTGCTAATATTACTGACAATATTTTCGATGGAAATATTGCTAATAAGGGTGGTGCAATCTATTATGAACAATATAATAGCGCTTATGGCCTTGATAACTTGGCAAACAACACATTTGTCAATAACAAAGCCGAATATGGTGGTGCAATTTATTCAAATAAAACAGTGAATGTCACTATTTCAGAGAACGAGTTTGTCAATAACAGTGCAACAATTGGAGGTGCTATCTTTTTAGACAATTATACCTCTGCCTTTAACACTGGAACAAACATTACTCTAAACAATTTCACAAACAACTCTGCACAAAGTGCTGGAGCTGTAGTGGTTTATGGAAACAACACCAATGTTATAGGCAATAACTTTGTTGGAAACAATGCTACACGCTATGGTGGTGGTGCACTTGTGACTGATGGTGCAAATGGATTGATTTATAACAACACATTTGAAAACAACACCGCATTCCTATATGCAGGAGCCATCGGAACAAACAACAGCAAGATCATAAACAACACTTTCACTAACAACAACGCTTATCAGGCTGGAGCAATTTTAACAATCAATTCCACTATACATAATAACACATTCAGTGGAAATGACGCTACAAGAGCTCCTAGTGTTGGCTATATAGACAATTACAACTACACTGTTTCCTCTTACTACGTTTACTACTGTAGCAGTGAAGATTGCAGCGGATGCACTGCATGCGAATCCTGCACAAGCACAATCATCGACCCTATAACCGGAGCGGAAATCAAGGTAATCAACTGCTCTAACGGTGATGTACCTGAGTGCATTTGTGAAGATTCAGTTGCAACATTGTATAATATTAGCCTATTGTACAATAATGAAGGTCTCAATCTTGATGAAGATGTTTATGTTTACGATGAAAGCACCATTCTTAGAGTTGCTTTAAACAATAATGATATGTACTTCCTATATGAAAACGCAAGCATTCCAAATGCCAGCGAATATCATTACTGGGCATACTGCATTGAACAGAACAACTCTAAGCCATGGCAATGGAACGGAACTACTGGTGTTCTTGTAGATGACTTGTACTTTGTAAGAAACAGCCTGGACGGCTCTTATGTTGGAGATTACATTAAGGTATTGGTATCCTACTTCTACTTTAACCTTGACGAGGATGTCTATAACTTGAAAGATTATGTATATGTATTTACAGACACTGACTATCGTGCTAATACAGATAGGGTAATTCGAAGAGTTATTAACCTTACAGAAAGAGAGGACACATCTCTTGTAAACGGCAATAACTGGATTAACGGAGTTTATAACTGTCTTTCATTCCATAGCTTTATCATGCCTACCACAAGACAGAACCTGATTCTCATTAATTCATGTATGGCTATGCAGACTCCAGACTTCAATCCTCAGAAAATAGCCAACAAGGAGAATGTCGGCACTGGAGACATTGTAAACTACACAGTCACTGTTTACAACAATGGTACTGTGTCACTGCATAATGTGACTGTAACCGAAAGGCCTAACAGCATGCTTACCTATCTATCATTCACTGATTTCCGCAATCAAGGATGGGTGCAAACTGGTGAGATGACTTGGGTCTTGAATAGGCCTCTGAAGGTCCATGAAACTGGTACATTCAATATAAACTTTAGGGTAAATAATGTCACATATCTCACTAATATCACAAACTATATTGATGTAGGCTGTGATGAGGTTTCAAACAAATCTGCTTTTACCAGAACCGAAACCAAATGGCCACGCATACAGGTTCAAAAAATCACTTTGGACCAAAATGTAACTCCAGGATCAACTGTAAGATTCTTGCTTTTAGTTAAAAATATAGGAACCCTTGAAGCAAGCAACATCACTTTGGTGGACAATTTTAATAGAAATGAATTGGAGTACGAATATAGATGGGATTCATATAAAGGTAATTGGTCTGGAGGACACGGATGGGGAGGAAGCAGCTCTTCTTGGCATGTCGACACATTATACTTGAACCAAGTCCTCTATCCGGGTCAAGAGGCTGGAGTGATTATCTACTTCAAAGTACCTAACAATGTAACAGTAGGGTCTGCTTATAATTCAGTAAATGCTTATAGAAACGGAACATCTGAAGGTTATTCAAGCAATTACACAATTATACAACGTCCTTACTTTTCAATTTGGAAAACCTTGGTTAGCTCAAAAACTTCAACCATAGGAGAGGAAGTGGTATTCCAAATCAACGTACAGAATACAGGTTATGTGAATTTAACTGGTGTTTATGTAGAAGACATTCTTCCAATAGGATTGAAATATCTTAGGTTCTACAATACAGATAATCATAACTGGACTCATTTTGTAGATGAAGATGGAAAACATAGATTCCTATTGCAAAACACTCTTCCTACCTATTATTCAGACAGTCAGAATTATGTTGCCCGACTTTATATTGTCTGCAATGCTACAGAATATGGTAATTGGTACAACCTTGCTACAGGATACACAGAACAGACAAATAAGAGTACCTCTCAGGCAAATGTTACAATAATTCCATTTGGTGTATCAATTGAGAAAGTCAGCAATAATCCAATATCACAAGTTGGAGATCAGGTCTCATTTACCATTAGGGTAAGAAACACAGGAATATATAACTTAACTGATGTCTATGTAAATGAAACAAGGAACTCCTATATGGTATTCGATCACTTTGTTGACAATTCAGGCAAGTGGATTTTAAATGAATCTTATGCAACTTCAGGCGTGCCTAGCTGGAATTATAATGGTACTTTTGAAGTAGGAGCTGTAAGCGAATTTGATGTTTTCTATAATGTTACTAATATTAATTATTATGGAAACATAACAAATACCGCTTATGTCTCTTCCAACCAAACTACCAACAGGTCTGTTTCCAATCAGACAGCTGCCTATAATATTAAGGTAAGAAAAATCAGCAATAATGCTACAGCAAGGGTTGGAGATCAAGTTTCGTTCACTATCCAAATATCACGGGATGGCTATTCTTGGGAAAGTCCTTTCTCATTATATGGCATTCATGTAAAAGATTTGGTTCCTGATGGCTTGGTATTTGACCATGCTGATAACAGTTACTATTGGATTTATAATGAAAGCGATGAGACATGGTACTATAGATCTGGTTTGACAGCAGGCAGAACCATTAGCCTTACATTGTACTTTAATGTGACCAAGGCAGCCAACATAACCAATGTTGCAATTGTCGGAGTCAATAACAGTACAGTGAAAACTGCAAATAATACTACAAACAGTATTTACCATAACTTGCAAGTGGAAAAGGTCACTTTAAACGAAACAGTTTACCCAGGAAATATCACAGAATTCCTTGTTCGTGTGAACAACACCGGTGACAATAACCTCACAAATGTATTCGTTAAAGAAAACATTCCAAACGGACTTGTTTACTATGATTATATTAATAAGACTGGCAAATGGAATTATACGGAAGATGATGACGGACCTATATGGCTTTATGATGGCATTTTAGCTCCAGGAGCATTCGGTGAATTCATTATAAGATTCAATACAACCGTACCTGGAATCTTTGTCAACAATGTCGTAGCAGGCTCTAATGAAACTTCCAATAAGTCCACTGAGAATTCAACCAAAGTCTTGGGTCCAATAATCTCTGTTGGAAAAATCACTTTAAACAAGACCGTATATATTGGAGAGCTAACTGAATTTAGAATTAAAGTCTCTAATGATGGGGACTGTAATTTATCTGGCGTATATGTTGTTGAATACATCCCAGATGGCTTAAAGTTCGTTGAATTTAAAGATGAAAGTGGTTTATGGACTTACAATGAATCAAGCAGAACATTCTATTACAATGGAATTTTAGAACGTGATGATTCCCTTGAGTTTGTCGTTGTATTTAATGCAACAAGAGCAGGCAACTTTACCAATGTTGTTCATGCAGGATCTAACGTGACTAACGAATCAGTTGCAAACAACACTACTGAAGCATTGGATGTAAGAATGGACATTCAAAAGGTCACCTTAAACGAAACCGTATTCACTGGTCAGGAAACCGGATTTGTAATTGTCGTTTCCAATACCGGACTTAAGGACTTGACTGATGTCCGCCTTAAGGAAATTTATCCAGATGGCTTAGTATATTCACGCTTCATAGATGATTCAGGCAAATGGTTTAACAGAGGTGATTATTGGATCTATAATGGTGTTTTAGCTGTTGGAGAAAGCACTAACTTCACTGTTATATTCAACACAACCAAGAGCGGCACATTCAACAATACAATAATTGTAAGCTCTAATGAAACAGGTCCTAAGAACACTTCAAATACCACTAAGGTAGTTGTAGCAAATGTTACCGTTGCGAAGATCACATTAAATGAAACTGTCATGAGCGGAGAGCAAACCAGCTTCGACATTGTTGTCACCAACGACGGAATCTATAACTTGACTGGTGTTGTCGTTACCGACGCCTTCCCTGAAGGCTTGGCTTACAGCGGCTTCGTTGATGCTTCCGGCAAGTGGATCTTTGATGATTCCAAAGGAAATGCTTGGATTTATAATGGCACTTTGGCTCCTGGTGAGTCTGCAAGCTTTACAGTTGTCTTTGACACTGATGAAGTAGGTGAATTCACTAACATAGTCAAGGTAAGCACTAACCAAACCCAAGATAAGAACGCGTCCAATATAACCAAGGTAATCAAGCTTATTCCAAATGTCGCAATCCAAAAGGTCACTCTTAACAGAACAGTCTACAGCGGAGAGCAAACCAGCTTCGAAATTATTGTAAGAAATAATGGAGAAATGAATTTAACTGCTGTGACAGTTACTGACGCCTTCCCTGAAGGCTTGGCTTACAGCGGCTTCGTTGATGCTTCTGGCAAGTGGATATTTGATGATGCTAAGGGCAATGCTTGGATTTATGATGGCATTTTGGCTCCTGGTGAGTCTGCAAGCTTTACAGTTGTCTTTGACACCAATCAAACAGGCAACTTTACAAACATTGTAACAGTAAGCAGCAATCAAACTAAAGAGAAAAATGCATCCAATATTACTGAAGTAATCATTAAATCTGTTCCAGGCATTGAGATTATAAAAATCACAATCAACAGAACTGTATACAGCGGTGAGCAAACTTCATTTGACATTGTTGTAAGCAATGATGGTAATGTCAATTTAAGCAATGTGACTGTAATCGACAGCTTCCCTGAAGGCTTGACCTACAGCAATTTCATTGACGACACTGGAAAATGGTTTAACATAGGCAATAAGTGGATTTATAATGGAATTCTACTTCCTGGTGAGTCTGCTGGTTTCAGAATTGTCTTTGATACCAATAAGTCTGGAAACTTCACTAACCATGTAAAAGTCACAAGCAATGAGACTGGAGAGAAAAACTCATCCAATGTTACCGAAGTAATATTTGCTGATGTCGCTATCCAAAAGATCACTCTTAACAGAACAGTCTATAGCGGAGAGCAAACCTGCTTCGATATTGTTGTAACTAATGTTGGTGAAATTGACTTGACTAATGTTGTCGTTGCTGACAGCTTCCCTGAAGGATTGGATTACAGCAGCTTTGTTGATGAAAGCGGCAAGTGGATCTTTGATGATGCTAAGGGCAATGCTTGGATTTATGATGGCATTTTAGCTCCTGGCGAGTCTGCAGGATTTACAGTTGTCTTTGACACAAACATTACAGGTAACTTCACAAACATTGCAACTGTAAGCAGTAATCAAACCAGCGAGAGAAACGCTTCCAATATTACTGAAGTAATCAAGCTCATTCCAGACATTGCTATCCAAAAGATTACCCTTAACAGAACTGTCTATAGCGGAGAGCAAACCTGCTTCGATATTGTTGTAACTAATGTCGGTGAGACTAACTTGACTAATGTTGTCGTTGCTGACAGCTTCCCTGAAGGATTGGATTACAGCAGTTTCGTTGATGAAAGCGGCAAGTGGATCTTTGATGAGACTAAGGGCAATGCTTGGATTTATGATGGCATTTTAGCTCCTGGCGAGTCTGCAGGATTTACAGTTGTCTTTGACACAAACCTTACAGGCAACTTCACTAACCTTGCTACAGTTAGCTGCAATGAGACCGAGGATAAGAACGCTTCAAATATTACTGAAGTAATCAAGCTCGTTCCAGATATTGCTATCATAAAGGTCACACTTAACAGAACTGTCTATAGTGGCCAGCAAACTTCATTTGACATTATTGTATCTAATGTCGGTGAAACTAACTTGACTAATGTTGTCGTTACTGACACTTTCCCTGAAGGCTTGACCTATAACAGTTTCATTGATGAGACTGGCAAATGGATCTTTGACGAAGAAAAAGGAAATGCATGGGCTTATAATGGTACTTTAGCTCTTGGAGAATATGCAAGCTTCACAGTTGTCTTTGATACAAACCTTACAGGCAACTTCACTAACTATGTAAGTGTTACAAGCAATGAGACTGGAGAGAAGAACTCATCCAATGTGACTGAGGTTATTAAAGTGCCTAAGAATGACACTCCTCCGGTACCTGTTCCTCCAGAGCCAGTGGTTCCTCCTGAACCTGTAACTCCTCCAGAGCCTGTAATTCCAAATAAAAAAGTTCCAAGACATGAATTACCAAGAACTGGTAATCCATTAATGGTCTTACTCATTGCTCTTGCAGCAGTAGGATTAAGTTCTGTAAGAAGAAAAAGAGAATAAACACGTTATTAGGAATTGTTTATATTTAATAAGTTTTAATCAATCATATGATTATTAATTCTTATTGAATAATTCAATTCCTATTTTATTTACCATTTGATTTCGAATTTTTTAAGATAACGCCTACTTAAGGATAAACGCGTACTTAAGTAAAACACGTATTGGGAATTTTAATTAAATTCCTATTTTTCATTTTCTTCTTTTTTTATTTTTTTATTTTTTTCATTTTTTCATATTTTGCTCTATTTTTTTATTTCATGGATCTTTTTATTATTATGGGTCGGTTTTTTTTCATATTTCTCATATAAAATGGATTACTATTTATAGTAAATAGTTTATCAAGCAAAATTAGGATAAATCTTTTTTTAATTAATTTTTCTTTTATACGAATAATTATTATAATAGATAGAACAAATTATCATTTATAATAAGTATAATTTCTTTTAGTCTTTTTAGATTAAGGAAATATTTTTTATAATAGGTATATTTTCTTTTTATCTTTTTAAATCAAGGAAATATTTTTTAAAATAATCATAATTCATTATTAATATCTTTTTTATAAAGTGGGATTTTATGAACTTAGAAAACAAAAGCATTGACCTTTTAAATCCATTTATCATAATCGCTATGGTAATTGTATTCATAATCATTGCCCTTCCTATGTGGTATGCTTACCAAAAATTGCCAAGTCCCAGCATGGACTTATTTCTATACATAGGATTAGGCCTTATTTTCTTCATATTTGGAATTTTGATAAGCAATCTATTGCTAAACAGATTTTTAAAAAAGGATCTCTCTTTAGATTCCCTTAAGGACACTATAAAAATTAGCATAAGCAAAAATCCAAAAAAGCTTTCAATCTTTGAATCCTACTCAAGAAAGGAAATGATTCTGGTCATCATGGTTTTAATCGGAATCATCCTTCAGATAATCAACATAGTTCGTCTTGGAGGAATACCATTATTCTCAGCAACACTAAAGGCTGAAGCTGCAGGAAAGATATGGCTCGCATCATATATAATCTTCTTGCCATTTATTAACATACTCCTTGCAGAATTCAATAGGGATTCACATTATCTTTTAGTATTTTTAGGCTTGCTTTTATTTACTTTAACTGGCTATCGAACTACACCAATTGCAATCGTGTTATCTATATTAATTACATTATATTATACAAGAAACATAAAATTCAAGTATCAGGTCCTATTTTTAGGACTCTTTTTAGTCATTGCAGTGGCACTTCTGCTTGCTATAGGGTTCATAGCGGTACAGGCAATAAGCTGGCAGCACTGGAGCCTTAATCCAATAGAACTTGTGTCATATAGGGCGGCATTTACATTGAATGTTCTTGGCCATGCAATCAGCAATCAGTTTGCAACTGCCGGAAAGCTTTTCTACTCAACCCTTACAGGATTTTTCACTCACACAGACCCTAGGGTTCTTGTAGGTCAAGCAACTCTTGGAAGGAACCATTCAATAACATCTACAATATTCGGACCGGCTCTTCTTGACTTTGGATTGATTGGAATGTGCATTCAAATGCTCTTGATCGGATTCATTTTAAAGACATTGCACAGCATTCAAAAGCATAAGAAAGAGGTTTATTCAGCATTTTATGGAATCTTGCTTGCACAGACAATAATTTGGATAGAGACAGGTCCAACTGATGTGGTGGTGTGGATATTCTATTTGATTGCAATTGTTCTTATGGCGCTTTTCTTTTTAAAAGGTTCCAGCAGGGACTTGGAGGCTTGATTTGATGGATTTTATTTTCCTTAGGGTTAAGTCTATTTTGGGAGGCTTGATTGATGAATTCTAAAAATATTGCTATTGCTGGTGAGATCACCCCTTCAAAGACCATAATTCCTCTAATTCAAAGGTTAAATGAATTAGATAAGGAAGATAAATTAAACTTCAAAATAAACAAGATATATGGTCTTTATCATGGGGAGTCATCTAAATTGCTTCTTGAGCCGTATTGTGATGAGCTTTATGATATAGGTCAAGGAAGACGAGGCCAAAAGAAGAACTCAACTGCTAAATTGGCTTATCTTATCTCAAGAGACATAATAAAGGCATTCAATGCTCTAAAAGGAAATAACATAGACCTTCTAATCACTGCAGGCAATGCAGGTGATGTAAGAAAGTCCATTGTTGCAGCCAACCTTTTAAAAATCCCTATTCTTCATATAGAGCAGGACATCTACAACCCTATTGAAGTAATTTCACATGCCAATCTAGTCACTGTTCCTAAAGAGGATTATAAGGACTATCTTGAGAGAAAATATAATTTAAAAAACGTTGCATCTATTGACGGCTATCCTATGGCTAAATATGTGGACAATCATATAAAAGACAATAATCTGATTGATAAGGAAGAGATATATGGCGAATATGGAGTTAAGGAATTTGTGCTGGTTGTTCTTGGAGGGGACTTAAAGGATGATGAGATTGAGCCTCTTATAAGATCAGTGGAACAGCTTAATCTAAAGACTCTCATTGCTCCTTATAGGTTTGATAGAAATCTTGTTGAAAGCCTTGTCCTTTCACCAAACATTAAGGTTCTCCCACAGTATGTTGACCTTTTAAGCTTTATGAATGCAGCATCCCACCTTATCTATGCTGCGGGAATGGGACTCACCATTGAGGCGGGTGTATTCAATATCCCTTCACTAAAGATTGAAGGATTTCATAAAACCCATGGAAGCGTAGACCTTGCAAGGGAACTTAATATTCCTATTGTAAAAATAGATGAGATTCCAGATGCCTTTGAGAAGCTATCCGCTCATCAGGATAATAATCTTGTTAAAAACAGTGAAATCGCCATTGATAAGTTGGTGGATCTAATCAATGGATTTGATGAGAATGGTCTTCAAAAGAGCGGATTCAAGTCAACAAAGCAAATCTGGAACAGTCGTAAGGTGTTTAGATAACTTATCCTCTAAATTCTAATTTTTTTTATTGATTTTCTTCTTTTTAAATATTTAATTCTTTTTTAAATTTTTAATTCTTTTTTAAATTTTCTTCTTTTTAGATTTAATCAGCATCCTCGTCCATTGCCTCAAGATAGAAACTTACAGGACGAAACCCATCATTGCAGGATATCATTGCTGACTTTTTATCCTTCATCCATCCATCATATAAGTCTTCTCCCCCGCTGGATAATGCCAATACAAATGGAGAGATGCTATCCCAAGCGCTGCTGCAGAAGTCCTCCGGTTTTTCCCAACCATTTGCAATGAAGACATCTCCAAGCTCTACCTCACATTCATGCTCCAATGGATTTTCGTATTTTTCAATGAGGTCATCGTATCTTGCCTTTTTCATAACTGTAATCTTTACCTTTTTCATTTTAATCACGTTTTAAAAGTTTAAATTTATTCAGTTCTTTTAATATCTTATATTTTATTTGTCCTAATAATACTTATCCTTTGTTAAAAAATTTTAAATATTATTATCAATTTAAAATTAATTGTTGTATTAAACGATAGAAAAGTATGTTAAAAATATTGGCAGCTGATAAAATGGACAAAAAATTAATAGTCAGATATATAATGCTCATTGTAGGTGTAATCATAATGTCTATGGGGATAGCATTATCTATCAAAGCAACTTTAGGAACATCCCCTATTTCATCTGTTCCTGCTGTCCTATCAATTGCCTTTCCCTGGACTGTAGGAGAGTTTACAATAGTTTTCAATGCACTTCTTGTTATTTTTCAGATGGTTTTGCTTAGAAAGATCACCATCTCCCAAATAGCTCAGATGCTTGTATGCGTCCTCTTTGGATATATGATTGACTTCAGTCTTCTAATACTTAATTTTCCAAATCCTACAGATTATATCAGCCAATGGATTCTATGTATCATAAGCTGCTTTGTACTTGCATTTGGCTTGCTTATTGAAGTAAAGTCAGATATCACCATGCTTCCAGGTGACGGTTCAGTTGTAGCCATCGCTGAAGTTACAAATAGGGACTTTGGACAGATCAAGCCATTTTTTGACCTTACCATCGTATCCATTGCAGCCATATTGGCATTGGTATTTTTAGGCCACCTTGAGGGGGTCCGTGAAGGAACCATATTTGCAGCTATTGTTGTCGGATTAATCATCCAGTTTTATGACAGGATATTTGGATATAATATTGATGCTTATTTGGCTGATTAGTCAATGTTTTTTGTTTGCTGTTTTCTTGTTTTCAGGGCTTGTTTAGGCCTTATATTTTTCATTTCAGAGCTATTATTTTTTTGATTGATTAATATCTTCTTATCATATGCTTTTTTTAACAGATATCTCCGTATAATTAGTTTAATTCATATAAAACAGTATTATTACCTTATTCTATTTTTTTATTAAATTTTAAAAAATTTTTCTATTATATAAAAGTTTTGATTTAATTTTTTCCCTAAACTATTTAATAACTAAAAACTAAACATAGTATTGTGATATTATCTATTAATATCTAGACTAAACATATATGTGTGATATTATGGTAGTTAAAATTGGTATCGTAAAAAGTGGTAATATTGGTACTTCACCAGTATTAGATTTATTATTAGACGAAAGAGCAGACAGACCAAACATCGATGTAAGAGTATTTGGATCTGGAGCAAAAATGAACCCTGAACAAGTTGAAGACGTCGTACCTAAACTCGACCAATTCGACCCTGACTTCTGTATTTTCATTAGCCCAAACCCAGGAGCACCTGGTCCAGCTAGAGCAAGAGAATTATTATCTGAAAAAGATCTTCCTGCTATTATCATTGGTGACGCACCTGGTAAAGGTAAAAAAGATGAAATGGATGAACAAGGTTTAGGTTACATTATTGTAATGTCCGACCCAATGATCGGTGCAAAAAGAGAATGGTTAGACCCAACTGAAATGGCTATCTTTAACGCTGACATCTTAAAAGTATTAGCAGAAACTGGTGCTTTAAGATTAGTACAAAAAACTCTCGACGCTGTTATTGCTGCTGCTGATGCTGGCGAAGAAATTGAATTACCTAAACTCATTGTTACTGCTGAAAAAGCTGTTGAAGCTGCAGGATTTGCAAACCCATACGCAAAAGCAAAAGCTATCGCTGCATACGAAATGGCTGGAGCTGTCGCAGGCTTAGACATGAAAGGTTGTTTCATGACCAAAGGCTTCGAAAACTTCATCCCATTAGTTGCTGCTGCACACGAAATTGCATCTGCTGCTGCTAAATTAGCTCAAGAAGCTAGAGAAATTGAAAAATCCAACGACACTGTCTTAAGAACTCCTCACATGAAAGAAGGAAACTTAGGTTGCAAAGTTGATTTAATCAGCAAACCTGTAGACAAATAAGTGTCTTGATTAAGTAGCTTTTTAGCTACTTATTTTTTCTTTTTTCTTTTTTTAAAAACAATTCAAATCAAATCAAAAATCAAATCTCAAATCAAAAATCAAAATTTACTTTTTTTCATTTTTTTATCCCAATAATCCTATTTTTTAGCCCATAGTTTTATTCGTATTATTTCGAACTTTTTTTAATTATTTATCTTATTCAATTATTTGAATAGGTATTTTTAAAGGTTCATTCAATTTTTTGAATAAGTTTTTATAAAGGTTTATTCAATTATTTGAATAGGTATTTATAAAGGTTTATTCAATTTTTTGAATAAGTTTTTATAAAGGTTCATTCAATTTTTTGAATGAATATATAAATGATTTTTTTAATTTTATAAAAAGTGATGGAATAATTTTTCAAAGTAGTGAAAAGACAATTAAAAAATAAATACTAAAAGTCTCAAAGTTTTTAATATGGCATCAATAGACTATTTTGAATGTGAAGACTGTGGATTCAGATGGAAAGATCAAGGCCCACTCCTCTTCTTTCTCAACGAAAACAATAAAATAGAAGAATACATACTCCTTATCTCAAACATGAACTTGGATTCAAATTCCAATATCTCAGGTGATATCATAGAGACCTATTGCACAAATTGCGATAAGAAGATAAAGATATACATTATCTCTACAATAAAAAGCCCATATGATGAGGATTCGGCTATAGAGTCAATAAGAAAATTGGCAGATGAAAATCAGATAGACAATAAGGCCCTTAAGCCTTTCATTAGATCTTCAGACCTAAAGGACAACTTTTACATCGTGGATTTATATAGAAACTTCTATTCAAATAAGGACTACCATTGTCCTAATTGTGATAGTATAATTTCCAAGTATATCTTATCAAAAAACAAGTGTCCTAAGTGCGGTGGAGAGATAAGCTCAGTGGATGGTCTCTGTTTGGATAAATTTTAATTGCTTTATTTTTTTTATAAATATTTTTTCTATATTCATATATTCGTCTATAATCTTAGATTTTATTTTCTTTAAATTTCTTATTTTTTTAAAACACTTATTATTTAATCTTATTTTTAATTTTAATTAGATATCATTTAGGTTTACTATTTATAATAAATAGTTAATCCTTAAAATTATCCAAAAAGCTTTAAATACTATAAAAATAAATATGTTTACTACTTATTGTCTACATCACAAAACTTTTCATTAACTAAAATATTTTATTAACTAAAATATTCATTTAAGAAATTAATCATTTTAAACAACACTTATATTTATTTTTAATTGGGAGTGATATGATGAATTATAATTATGATATAGATATGGAAAATCCATTTGAGCCTGGAAAATCAGTATCTCCAGACAGATTTAAAGGCCGTGAGAAAAACATTAAAAAGATTCTAAGGGATATGGGTAAAGTTCAAAAGGGAAATGTACAGCATTTTTTCTTAACAGGCAATAAAGGCATGGGAAAGACTTCCTTAGCTGAATTTGTAAAGGAATATGTCGAAATAAACTATGGCATGATTGGAATATATGTATCCAATAAGGGAAATAATTCTTTAAATTCCCTTATCACAGCTATAATTCAAGCCTTTTTAAATAAAATTCCTCGCAACGTTCTTTTTGAAAAGATAAAAACCCTATTTTCTAGCATTGAAAGTGTAGAAATCATAGGCAATAGGGTAAGCTTTAAGCCCAGCAAAAGCCTTATTGTTGATATTGAAAAGGACTTTCCTTATTACTTAAATCAGATCATTAAAGATCTCCCTACCAACAATGGTGTTTTCCTTATAATCGATGACATTAATGGTTTAAGCGAGTCTAAAAAGTTTGTTGATTGGTATAAGCGCTTTGCAGACACTATAGAAGTAAATAGGGGGGACTTCAATCTTCCCTTATATGTCCTATTTGCAGCCTATCCCGATAAGTTTGACAGCCTAGTATATGAAGAGCCATCCTTCGGCAGAATATTTCATTATGATGAAATTGACAGGCTAAGCGATTTGGAGGTAAAGGAATTCTTTAAAGACACCTTTTCAAGTGTAAATAAGCAAATCAATGACAATTCCTTGGAATTATTGTCATATTTCTCAGGAGGAATCCCTTTGATAATGCAGGAGATAGGTTATTCAATCTATTGGTTATCAGAAAAGACCACAATTGATGAAGAGGATGTCTTAAACGGCATTATGGAGGCAATTGGAGAGCTTGAGTCAAAGCAGATAAGAAATATCGTAAATCAGATTTCAAGCGATGACTTTGAAGATTTATTGCTTAAGATAGCAAGCCAAAAGCAGCAAAGTTATATTGAAACAGACTTTAAGGAGAAATTGAATTGGGATGAGTACAATATATGGGATGAGTTTTTAGATTGCATGATAAAATTGGGAGTCATTAAGACAAGCAATCGAAAAAGCAATTTGAAGTTCAGCTTTTCCAATCAGTTTTATTTCACTTATTTCTGGTTGAAATCATTAAACCTTCACGAGGAATTCGCTAAAATTGAGTCTTAAATTTCAATTAATGAAAATGTCTAACAGTTTTTGTGTTATGTAAATGTTTTGTGTTACATTAAGACTTTATAAATTTTTATAAAGGGCCTGTCTTTAAAAAATAAGTAAAAAATCGTTTAATTACAATAAGTTTGCTAAATAACTTAATAAAATAAAGTGTTATGAAAAATAGATTTAAAAAAAAATAAGAATTAAATAAAATTAAAAAGAGTAATAAAGAGTAAAAAGAGAGTAAAATAAAAAAAATTTTTGGTCAAGGTTTTTGACCGAAGGTCAAAAAGCTTGATTAAAGCACGCCTTTAGTACTAAGAATCTCATCATGCTCTATCTTACAGGCATCATAGATTGACTTTGCAAATGCCTTAAAAACAGCTTCTGCCTTGTGATGATCATTAAAGCCTTCACAAGTTCCATAGATATTGATTTTGGCACTAGATGCAAAGGATTCAAAAAAGTGAACAATAATATCAGAACTAAGGTCTCCAATCTTATCGTTTCTAAAGTCAAGACTCATATTGCAATAGCTGCGGCCGCTGATATCAATCGCTACAGTTGCAACGGAATCATCCATAGGTACAATCGCATGTCCCATTCTTCTAATTCCTTTCTTATCTCCTATAGCCTTAGCAAAAGCCTCTCCAAGTAGGATGCCAACATCTTCAACAGTATGGTGATCATCTATTTCAATGTCACCTATTGCCTTGATGTTCAAGTCAATAAAGCTGTGGCGGGAAAATGATTCTAGCATGTGGTCAAAGAACTTGACCCCTGTGTCTATATCGTATTTTCCTTTTCCATCAATGTTCATTTCAATTTCAATATCTGTTTCGGAAGTCTTTCTTGAAACTTTTGCAGTTCTTTCCATGATATCACGTTTTTCTATATTCATAGCTAAAAAGATTAAATTTATGACGAATTTTTTTTAAAAATTTAATAGCAAATGGGATTAATTTTTTTAAAAAAATTAACCTATATTTAATAGTAGATCAAAATCAATTTTCACAAAAAAATTAAACTATAATTTAATTAATTTCACGATTAATTATTCATTCATCTGGTGCATTTCTTATTATTTTAATTGCATCTGGACCGCATTTCATTGCACATAGCGTACAAACATGACAATAACTCAAGTTTGATACACGTGCCACAGTATCAATGGTCCAAATATATCCACCTTTGGGACAAATTTCCTTGCAGTTTCCACATGCTGTGCATTTGTCCTCAGCAACTTCTATTTTTAAAATAATATCACCTGTGAATAAAAATCTGTAAAAAATTAAATTATATCTATTTAAATTAATTCTATTAATATGAAAGATTATTGTTGTTTAAAATCTTTTAGAAATTAAATAAAAATTATTGCAATTATAATTTCAATGTAGCTATTGACAATGCTTTAAAGCCAATATAAACTTCTTTTCCAAGGTTTAAGTCTAAGTCTTTACCTGCTGATAGAGTTATGTCTGAGAATATGTCAACTCCGCCAATGTCTATCTTGACTCTCACCATCTCATCCTGAAGTCTCATTTCAGTAACGATTCCCTTGAAGATGTTTCTGATGCTGGATGCTTGAGGCTCTAGCATTATGAATATATTGTCATAGCTGATTAAGGCAAGTATCTTATCTCCAACCACATATTTCTTATTCAAAGGCATGGTCATGGTAAGGTCTTCCATCTTGATTTTCATTATGCCTTTGCTTGCATCCACTTCAAGGATTTCAGCTTCAAGCTCATTGACATCTCTGTGAAGCTCCATGATAGCATTGATTTTTTTACATTCCTTAACGATTTGCAAGCCTTCTTCGGTGAGTTTGGTACCTCCGCCACCACCGGTTCCGCCTTTTTTAGTGCTTACAATGGCTATGTTTAATGTGGTTTCTATTTTTTCAATATAGTGTAGAGCAGTTCTATAGGATATTTTAGTCCTTTTTGCTGCCTCTGTGATGGATCCGCTTTCATTGATGTATAAAAGAAGATTGAATTTCTTCTCATCTAATAGAAAGGAGTTTCCATCTATGTTGATTTTATATTCTACTCCAGCTTTTACATCTGTCATATTATCGTCCCTTTTTACCTTATTAGCTATTACCTTATAAAATTATACTATACTGATATATACATATATTCTTTTTCTTTATTAAACTTATTTATTTTGTTCTATAAAATTTTTAATCGGAATAAATTATTTAATTTGGATTTGCTACGTAAGGAATTATTTTTTTAGTCATAGGTGAGATTATTACTTGATATGAATTTATATTATAAATCGTAATAAAAATCAATTTTAAAAAAAAGTATTAGAAGATAAATTATCTTCTTATTATTGATATGATGATGTTATTTGTTAAATTAAATAAGAATAGAATTTTTCATTTAAATCAGATTATAATTAGGGCTTAATTTGATTTTTTAATTATAACCTATCGATTCATTTTAATCAATGTTCTTTTAGTGATTTTCGATTATTTTATTTTTAGTCGGAACTATGCTTGTCAATAAAGTCCAATAACTTGTTGGCATATTTTCTTATTGGCCCTAGCTTATTTGCGTATTTTCTAAATTCAGCAACGTCCTCATGGGATAGGGTCTTAAGAAGAATTACCATGATCACATAAACAATCGGACAGACCACAATGCCGGTGATTAGTCCATATACATTATTCGGAACGATTATGGATACGATTGCCATTATCAAGGATGCAACTGTCACCTTAATTAAGAATGAATAAGGAGCATGTGTTTTTGTCATTCTAAACTGTATCAGGAACATTGGCACCATCATTATAAATGAGGATATTGTTGTTGCTAAAGCTCCTCCTTCTATTCCAAAAAGCGGGATTAAATACCATCCAAGACCTAAAGTGATTACACATCCTATAATCAGGATATACATAGGGATTCTTGGATTTCCAATTCCTTGAACTATGCTTCCGGATATTGTGTATACTGAGTAGAAAGTCATTCCGACAACTAGAATTGCTAAGGATACTGCTCCGTTCATATATGCAGCGTTTGTAAAGTATACAAGTCCCATTATTCCTCTTGCGAAGATAGCTATTCCTACACACATTGGAATAACAAAGAACATTCCATACTTATATGGTGCTGTCACATATTTTTCAAGGAGCACTTGGTCCTTTAAGGCATATGCTTCAGATGTTGCAGGCAGTATTGTTGTAGCAAGGGAATTTGATACGACTAAAGGAAGCCTTGCGATAGGGTCTGCTGCTGTAAAGTATCCGATTGCAGCTGCAGGGAGGAAGGCTCCCATAAGAAGTGTGCAGATACTGTAGATACCCATTTCAGCAAGGGCTGCAACGGTTACAGGAATTGAGAAGAAAATCAGTGTCTTAGCCAGCTTCAGCTCGTCCTTCAATGGAAACTTAAAGTCTGGGTTTGCCGGAGGTATGTATTTGCCCATATATCTTTTGAAGATGTAGACTGCAGAGATTGCAGATGCTACAAAACCTAAAACGGAACCTAATACTGCACCAAGGGTGGATAATCCAAGAAGAACAAGTGCTGTAGCCATTAGAATCATGAATATCTGTTCGATAGCTCTTGTATAGAGGATGTATTCCATTTTATATACTCCCTGGAAGGCTCCACGGAATCCTCCAACGATAACGCTGAAAGGAGTGATGAGACCTACAGCCTGCAATGGAAGAAGAGCCTCAGGCTTGTGATAGTAGTTTGTAATTATTGGGGCGGCTACGAATACCATTATGAATCCGAAGAAAAGCCCTAGGAATACCATAATCTTAAGGGACGTAAAAATAGTTTGGCGAGCAAGGTCCTTCTCATCAAGGGCATTGTATTCAGATACATACTTTGCAATTGCAGGTGGAAGCCCTGCAGCAGAGAGAACCTGAAAGATCCCTTGGAAAGGAGTTGTAAGTCCGAGAATTCCATATGCGGCAGGTCCTAAAAGGGAAGCCATTAAAAAGCGGTAGATATATCCTCCTACACGGAAGATAACGTTTCCTATTAGGATAATTGCGCTGCCTTTTGCAACTTTGGAACTGCTTGACTCTTCGCTCATTCTATCACTCAAACTTTCAAACTTTTGGAAAAAGTTTGATCAAAATTTTTTTCTATTATACTTATATTCTAACTTTAGAAAAAGCTTGATTAAAATTTCTTCAATTTAATAAGATTTCTTTTTTTAATGTTTTAATTAAGCATGATTAACTTAATTATCTTATTTAATATAAATTGGAATTATTATATAAATTTTTAGTTAAATATGTTTTATCATATACGAACATATATCCTTGTTTAAACATTAGATATTCTTGTTTAAACATTAGATATTCTTGTTTAAACATTAGATATTCTTGTTTAAACACCAGATATCATTGTTTGAACATCAGATGGTCTTGTTTAAACATCAAATTCATTGTTTAAACTCTAATAAAAATTCCTTGAAATGGTTTATGGTCATGTCCAAAGTTTTTAAACCATATTCATCATTCTTCACTCCATCGGTCCCTTCGTCTTGCGACCATAGGCAAGCTCCCAAATTGGCTCCAAATGATCCTCCGCTTAGAGGGATTATTTTGTTTAAAAGATAGAAAGTATTGATCTGTTGGATGGCCAACTCTTGTCCTCCACATCTGTCCCCTCCAACAACTATTGAAATTCCAACTTTATTTTTGAAGATGTCAAGGTCCTCCATTATCAAAGCTTGGCATCTGTCGATTACAGCCTTCAATTGGGCGGATATGCTTCCAAAATGCACTGGGCTAGCAAATATTATTCCATCAGCTTGCTTAAGTGAATCGTAGATTTCATTCATATCATCCTCAATTGAACACTCTCCTTTTGATTCAAGGCAAAAATTGCAATGTGTGCAAGGGGATATATTCTTGTCTTTCACGCTTATAAACTTTGTTTCGAAGTTTTCTTCTTTTTCAAGTTCATTCAATGCTCTTTTAAGCAGAAAACTTGAAGCCCCATCTCTTGGACTTCCGCAAATTCCTAAAATTTTCATTTTATCATTAATCCTTATTCCCGTATGACTGTTTTAATTCTATTTGCTATTGCAATAAATATTTTTATTTTTATAACTTAATAACTTTTATTTTTTTATTTTATCTTATTTTACTTATCTATTCTTTCTAACAATTTTTTAAAATTCTTTTTTAAAAGAAGTTTTTTTTATTTTTTCCATTAAATTGATTTAGAAAAGTTCTATTTGAAAATATTCAATAAAGATTATTTTTTCCTATTCGTTGTTATAATTAATTTTTATTTTTTTAGATATTGTTTAAATATTTCTTAATTTTTTTAATCATTTTGAATATTCGTATTAATTGAAATAAAAAAGATATAAAAAGATTTAAATATCTTATTATTTTAACTATTATATACGCTCAATTTATGGCATATTAATTATATAATATATTAATTTAAATATAAAAAAATTTAATTTTTGGGAAGTTTTAGTTAAATTTTTTTTATTTGAAAATTCTTAATCTATCATATTTATAGGGGTAACTTTGCAGATATGCTCACTATTTTTCCATCATATGATCTTTTAAGCTTTTTCTTATTCTATAATTTTTAAGCCAGAATTAAAACTAGATATAAATACAATAGATTAATCGGATTTATTTGCATTTATTTGGTTTTTAAAGTTGAAATTTGATTTTAGACAATTCATTAACGTTATATTGGGATTGTTTTCAAGCTTATATCATTTAGCTTAACCCCTACCCCATTTAATTAGCTTAATATAGTTAAGCTTTAGTTTGACTTTGATTGTATCATAAATTATCTTAATCAAATCAAATAAGTTTAATCAAAGTAAATTAGCTTAAATCAAATATTTAGTTTGTTTGCAGTCTTGCATTCACTTTTAGCCAAATCAAATCTATTTCTCTATTCTATCTATATCTAGTTTTAAACTAGATAGCCACGGTATGATAAACTTAGTTTATGATATCGTTTTTAATAATTTTATTATTAAATAAAGGAGGACATTTTATCAATACTAAAATAATTAATTCGATTTTAATTATTTTGATATTATTCTGTTTTATATCTTTATTGGGGACCGCTTCGGCGGAAGATATTTATACTGATGATATAGCATCAATTGATGCTTCAAATGATTTTGAAAGTATTGAAATTTCTAATGAAGAAGTTTCAACTAATGCTGTTGAAAATCTCGATGTTTCTGCTGATGACAGCGATTATGTTGTCAATGGCAGTTCATCAAAGAATGTATTGACTGCAAATGAACTTTCTGCAACCTATGATTTGTCTGGTTCCAGCGTTCAGAATATTTCTGATTTATTTAATTCAGGAACTATTCAATCCGGTGATGTAATATATCTAGGAAATCAAAGCATTTCCTCATCATGGGACGAATGGACAGGAAATCATTTAATCAATGTAAATGTAAGTAACATCATTATTTCTGGAGGAAGCAGTTCAAATCCTGATGGCACATCAACAATTAATGCTAATGGTGCAAAATTATTTAATATACAAGCATCAGGGGTTACTTTAACTAATATTAAAGTTATAAATGCTCATGGTGGTAATGGACCTGGCTGTATTAATTTTGATGGCTCAGATTGTTCAATAATAAATTGTGAATTTGAAAACTGTCAATATGCTCAAGGTGGAGCTATTCATGGAACCTCATCTGCTTCAAATTTGATTATAACAAATTGTAATTTTACAAATAATGTAGGTAGATGGGGAGGATCAGGTGGAGCTATTTATTTGGAAGGTTCTGGCTGTAAAGTGACTGACTCTAGATTTGAGGGTAACACCGCTCAAAATTATGGGGCAATTTACTGTGCGGGTGATATTAATTTAAACAATTGTAATTTCACTAGCAATGGCCCTGGAGCTATTTATGGTGGTGGAAACACTGAAGTAATAGATTGTAATTTTATTTCAAATACCGGTAGCTCTGTCACTGTAATCAGTGGAGGTTCTACAAAAGTAAGAAATTCTAATTTCACTGATAATGCCGGTGCTTCCATTTACAGTGGAGGCAATACTGAAATAAAAGATGTAATTTTCACCAATAATGGTGCAGGAAGCTATAACAATAAGAATGTTGGTTCCGTTTACAGTGGAGGTGCTACAACTGATGTTAGCAACTCTAAATTCGATAATAATGCTGGAATAGCAATTTATGCCAATGAAAATGCATTTGTAGATGGTTGTAACATTACCAACGGTGGTGTAGCTATTTATAGTGGCTCAGATGCCAATATTTCCAATTCCATTATAGAAAATAACAGTGCTGATCAAGCAATAGTTTACATTTATGGGATTGGAAAAGTAAACAATTCCAATTTCACAAATAACACCGTTTCAGGCCATACTCATGGTGGAGCATTAAGTCTTATTGGTGACAATTCAGAGGTCTCAGATTCTATCTTTGCTGACAATACCGCAGGGGCTTCCGGTGGGGCCATATACACTACCGGTGAAAATACAATGATTAAAAATTGTAGTTTCACTGACAATACTGTTATGCAGGATTATGGTCACGCTGGGGCTGTTGATGTTGTTGGCGTTAACACTAAGATTATAGATTGTAATTTTACAAATAATAGTGCGCCTAATGGAGGAGCAGTTTATGGTGGATCCTATGGATTAAGCTTATCCAATTCAGTATTTGAAGACAATAACGCTTCTACTGGTGGTGCTTTATATATTTATCATGACGATTTCGCTATAACAAACTGTAACTTCACTGATAATGATGCATCAAGTCAGGGCGGAGCTATTTACATTGCGTCTGAGTGTCACAATGAGCAAATGACTGGATGTAATTTTTCCGGCAATACTGCTCCAAGAGGTTCAGCAATTTACTGTGATGGAGACGGCAAGGTTACAGACTGTAATTTCGATGTAAAACCTGATTTAACTGTTAGTGGTGGTAATTCATCTTTAACAGTTACTTTAGGATCAGATTATTCAAATGTCGTTGTAGGTGATATTGAAGGTGTATCCGGAGGATCTGTGACTCCTTTAGTTGATGCACAGGTTACCGTGGAAATTTTTGATTCTCGCGGTAATTTAGTTGATAGTGTTACCAATGCAACTGATGAGAATGGTAAAATCAAATATGATTACAGTGGTCTTTCTTATGGAAGCTATACTTATAGGGCTTCTCATATGGATGGAGATACTTTAATCACCAAAGAAGGTACTTTAACTAGGCAAGCTTCTTTGGATGTTCGTACTGGCTATCCAGCATTAACATCCACATTAGGCCTTCAAACCAGCATTGACGGAACAGCTGTCGAAAATGATCCTTTTGTCAATGAAGACATTACAGTGGAAATTTTTGATTCTCGCGGTAATTTAGTTGATAGTGTTACCAATGCAACTGATGAGAATGGTCAAGTCTATTATGACTACAGCAATCTCCAACGGGGAACCTACACTTATAGGGTTACCTCTTCAGATGGACAAACCGAAGAAGGTCCTTTAAGTATGGGTGAAGTTGTAGGGGATAACTTTTCAGCTATTCAAGCTGCAATTGACAATGCCCCATCTGGAGGAGTTATTTTCCTACAGGGCAAGACTTATCTAAATGATATTCAAGGACAGATGGTAATCGATAAGCCTATTACTATTATAGGTACCGACGGTACTGTTTTGGATGCTCAAGGAATTTCAAGAGTATTTGAGATTACCAGTGATGCAGATAATGTAAATTTGGCAAACATGACATTAACCAATGGTAATGATGTCTATGGTGGTGCTATCTACCTGCAATCAGGTTGTGACGACGGCACCCTTACAGATGTTGTTTTTGACAGCAACACTGCTGAGTTAGCTGGTGGAGCTATTTATAATGCAGGTGGAAATAGATGGACTATAGATAATACCACATTCACTGAAAATGAAGCACATGGTGAAACCAATTACATATACCGTGGTGGTGGTGCTATTTGGTCTTGTGATGCTGAAATGATCTTGTCAAATACCACTTTTGTAAATAACCAAGCACCATATGGAGGTGCTTTAAGAGGTGCATTTGACATTTACGATTCATTGTTTGACAATAACACTGCTACCGATGGTAATGGTGGAGCTATTGATGTAACAACTGAGGAATTTCTTTACGATACTCTAATTCTTGAATTTAGAAATTCTACATTCGTAAACAATGATGCTAAAGGAAGTCGTGGAGATGACAGAGCTCAAGGTGGTGCTATTCACATCTATCACCTTCAAGAGGTTAACATGTATGATTGTTTCTGTGAAAACAACACTGCCGATAGGGGAGGAGCTGTTGATTTCTACGAATTAGGAAAGACTTGGGTAGATAATTGTACCTTTGTAAACAACAACGCTTCTTCCGAAGGTGGAGGTCTTGCTATTTTCTGTAATTCAAGTACATTCAAGGATTCAAATGTTTCCAATAACATTGCAGGTACCGATGGAGGTGCTATTTGGGTTATTGGACACAATTCCTTATTTAACAATGTAACTTCAGAAAACAACACAGCATCAAGAGGAGGTTCCTCTTATATTGAAGGTGAAAACACTACAATCTACAATTCTACCTTCAATAACAACAATGCTTTATACAATGAAAGCCTTGGCAGCCAATCAGGTATTGGTGGTGCTTTAGACATTCTCGGTGACAATTGTAAGGTTATTGGTGTCACTTCTGTAAACAACACTGCCGAGCTTGGAGGTTCCACTTTCATTCGCGGTGACAATACATTGGTTCAGAATACTAATCTAAGCAATAATACAGCTGTCTTCAATGAAAGCAGAAATGAGACATCTGGTATTGGTGGTGCATTAGACGTTGTTGGTAACAATTGTCAAATCATCAACGTCACTTCCGATAACAACAATGCTTATCGTGGTGGATCCACTTTCATTCGTGGTAATGACACTGTCATTAGAAATTCCACTTTCGACAATAACAATGCTACCCTTAGAGGTGGTGGATTGAACATTGCTGGTGAAGGATGTACCATATTCAATGTAGATGTTTCAAATAACGCTGCTGGTGAAAACGGTGGAGGTATCTACGTAATTGCTGACGGTACCGAATTCAGAAACATTACTGCTGACAATAACACTGCTGAACGTGGTGGAGGCGCATTCGTTGAAGGTAACGACATCATTATCGATAATGGTACTTTCAATGGAAACAAAGCTATTTTCAATGAAAGTAAACCTGACGAATCAGGTATTGGAGGTGCTTTGGATATCAAAGGTCATGGCTGTAATGTAACCAATGTAGACTCATTCAACAACACCGCTTACCGTGGAGGTTCCACTTTCATTCGTGGTGACAACACCTATCTTGAAAACTGTACCTTAGACGGTAACAATGCTACCCTTAGAGGTGGCGGTTTGAACATTGCAGGTGAGAACTGTACCATCCACAACGTTGACATTTCCAATAACACTGCTGGGCTCATGGGCGGTGGTATCTATGTAATCGCTGACGGCACTGTCTTTAGAAACATTACTGCTGACAATAACTCTGCCGAACGTGGTGGAGCTGTTTTTGTCGAAGGTAATGACATTATAATTGATAATGCTACCTTCAATGACAATAAAGCTATTTTCAATGAGAGCAGGCCAGATGACTCTGGTCTTGGTGGTGCATTGGACATTAAAGGTGATGGCTGTAATGTAACCAATGTTAATTCATTCAATAACACTGCTTATCGTGGAGGTTCCACTTTCATTCGTGGTGACAACACTCATGTTGAAAACTGTACCTTGGAGGGTAACAATGCTACCCTTAGAGGTGGAGGTTTGAACATTGCTGGTGAGAACTGTACTGTCTACAATGTGGATGTTTCCAATAACACTGCTGGTCTCATGGGCGGTGCTATCTACGTAGTTGCTAACGGTACAGAGTTCAGAAATATCACTGCAAACAACAACTCTGCCGAACGTGGTGGAGGTGCCTTTATCGAAGGTAACAATGTCACCATTGACAATGCTACATTCAATAACAATAGGGCTATTTTCAATGAAACCAGGCCAGATGAATCCGGTCTTGGTGGTGCATTGGACATTAAAGGTGATGGCTGTAATGTAACAAATGTTAATTCCACTAACAACACCGCTTATCGTGGCGGATCCACATTTATTCGTGGTGATGACACATATGTTGCAAACTGTACCTTGGACGGTAACAATGCTACCCTTAGAGGTGGAGGATTGAACATTGCAGGTGACAGATGTATTATTGATGATGTTGATGTATCCAACAACAATGCAGGCCTTATGGGCGGTGGTATCTATGTAGTATCAAACGGTACTGAATTTAGAAACATCACTGCCGACAACAACACTGCAGAACGTGGTGGATCTGCATTCATCAACGGTACCGGCATAACAATCAGGGATGGTGAGCTCAACAACAACAGAGCTATCTACAATGAGTCCAGACCTGACGAATCCGGTTTAGGTGGAGGATTTGACATTGTAGGGGACAATATCCTTGTTGATAGCGTTCACTCCAACAACAACTCCGCTTACCGTGGAGGTTCCACTTTCATTCGCGGTTCAAATGTTACAGTGCAAAATTGTAACTTGGACAACAACACCGCTACCGTACGTGGTGGAGGACTTAACATTGGCGGAGGTGACGGATGTAAGGTCATCAACGTCAGTGTGTCCAATAACGATGCCGGTGAAGACGGTGGTGCGGTTTACGTTATTGGTGACTTCAGTTTATTTGACAATGTCAATTCAACTAACAACACAGCTCAAAGAGGAGGTTCCTCTTTCATTGCAGGTAACAATGTGACTGTTATAAACTGTAACCTGGACAACAACACAGCTTCCAATCGTGGTGGAGGTTTGGATGTTAACGGTTCAGGTTGTGTCTTTGAAAACGTAACTCTCTCAAACTGTCATGCTGATAAGGAGGGAGGTGCTGTTTATGTTAGAGGAGACAACGTAACATTTAACAATGTAACATCTGAAAACAACACTGCAGAACGTGGAGGTTCATCATTTGTTGCAGGTGATAACTGTAAAGTTATTAATTGTGACCTTAACAATAACAACGCTACCTGGAGAGGTGGTGGTTTGGACGTTACAGGTACAAACTGTCTCTTTGAGAATGTAACCCTTTCAAACTGTCACTCAGATGAGGATGGTGGTGCGGTTTATATCAGTGGTGATGATAACAGGTTTGTAAATGTTACCTCAGTAAATAACACCGCTGTGAATTATGGTGGTTCAACCTATATAGGAGGAACTAGCAATTCTGTAGAGAATTGTACCATATCCAATAACATAGCTTACAATGGTGGTGGAATATTTATTGAGGGAGAGGATTCCAAATTCACAAACAACAACATTACCTTCAATAAGGCTATAGCTACTGATGAAGATCATGACTTTAACATTATGGGTGGAGGAGTATTCATTTTAGGTGGAAATTCCAATTTCACCAATAACAATATCTCTTCAAACCATGCTAAGGATAATGGTGGGGGAGTGCAAATATTCTTCGGACCTGACACTTTTATGGACAAGATTTATGCATTTAACAACACTGCAGAAAACGGTGGGTTCGCAAATCTTCTCTACTGTGATAACTTGAATGTTACAAATTCAACCTTCTATAGCAATCATGCTACAGGTGACATATCACTTGATAGAGGGGAAGGTGGAGCTTTCCACATGTCCTATGCCACTAACATTGATGTTCAAGGTAACTTTAGCTATAACACCGCAACAAACGGATCTGCAATATATTCTGATGGTTCAGACATCAGAGTACATGATTCAAGTTTCTTTGACAACCAGGCACATTCCTGGTTCTTATTAATAACTCCAAGTGATGAGACCTATTTGAAAGGTCAGGATGTAATTATTAACATTAGTCACATTGGAGGGGATAATATTGCTAACGCTATCCATAATAGAGATGCTGAAAGCAGTATTACCGTAAGAAACGTAACTTATCCATTTTATAACAATGGAGTTTTAATAAACAAAACAACCCCAATTGATGAAGATATTCCTATAGAGATTATAGGATATGAAAACAGTGATAATGGTAATTTGATATATATTGATGATTTAGAAGATAATCAAGTCATATACTATAACATTACCAATAGGGATACAAATGAATCCATATTGGTAGGTTTCAATAAAACAGACATTTCTGGTACAGTATCACTAAGACTCACTAATTTGCCTGCGGGCAATTATGTAGTAAGTGCATATTATCCGGAAACTACTTATTATACTGAAATTAGAAATGTTTCATCATTTAGAGTAATTGATGTTGATATGGTTGCAAACAAGACTGTTGATAATCAGACTTCCAATGTTGGCGACATTCGTGATTGGAATGTCACAATATGGAATGATGGTGCGTCTGAAGCTCAGAACGTTACCATCATTGATTTCCTACCTGACGGTCTTAACTTAACTGATAATCTAACCATTCATTTCTATAATGGCACTGGTGGCCTATGGAACAATGCTGTCCTTAATTTAACTAGCAATAACCTGACTTTCAGTGTATATAACAAGGCAGATGGCACCTGGATTAATGGTGTTGCCAGTTATGATGAGTCAAGCAATACCTGGACATATTATGTCCTTAGTTTGGCTGATAACAGAACATTTGCTTACAGTGTTTTCAATCAATCCGATTACACTGATGCGTTTGGAGAGGCCAGGTATTATGAGGACATCAACAGTTGGACCTATAGAAATATCAGCTATGATGTGGATAATGCCGATTGGTATTATTACACATTTGAATATGATGACCATACCTATGTTTATGGTGTTTTCAATGGGTCTTACTTCGTTGATGCATTTGGAGAGGCCAGGTATTATGAGGACATCAACAGTTGGACCTATAGAAATATCAGCTATGATGCAACAACAGGAAATTGGTATTATTATACCTTTGATTATGGTGGAAATACCTTTGTTTATGGCGTTTTCGATGAGTCTTTCTTCGTTGATGCATTTGGCACTGCCATATATGATGATGGTTCTTGGAATTATGAAAATATCAGTTATAATGCAACAGATGGCAAATGGTATTATTACAGTCTTAATTATGGTGATGATTCCAATAATGTAACTTACTATATTTTCAATCCTGAAAATTTCGTGGACGTATTTGGAAGCAATTATCATTATAATGCTGAAAACAATACCTATGTATATGTGAATGCATATTATGACGCTGAAACCGATAGCCTCATTAGAAATGACACCATTTACAATGTCAGTTCTGGCATTTGGACAATTAACAATAGATTAGTTGTTCCAGAATTGGTGTCAATTAATCCAAATGTATCTTACATCAGTCCGGAAAAGATTTATCTTGTTAATAAGATTAGTTTAAGCATAGCAAACCATACTAATTCTACTGACATTTCTTTAGATGTTGGCAGATTTGATGGAAACGGCAGTGTGCTTATGAATCTCGTCACCAATGTGACTAAACGAGGTAACTTTACCAATATTGTTAATGTGACTACAGATAGTCCGGAAAAGAATTACACTAACAATGTTGCTAACAACAGCACTATAGTTTACAACGACCTTGTAATCAATAAGACTGTAAGCGATAATCTAACCAATGTTTCAGGCATTGTCGATTGGAATGTCACAGTTTTAAACAATGGTACTTTTGAGGCAGTCAATGTAACCATGAATGATTACTTGCCTGATGGTCTTGATTTAACTAATTTGACAGTCAAGGTCTATAATGGCACTGGAAGTTTATGGACTAACGCTACTCTTGATTTAAGCACTATGACTTTGTCTTTCAGTGTTTATAACGAGACTAGTGGTGAGTGGATTAGCGGCATTGCTGCTTATGATCAAGCTGCAAAGACTTGGACTTATTATGTTCTTGCATTGGATGATGATGTTTTAACTTACACAGCATTCGATGAAACATTCTTCTCTAATCTCTTTGGAGATGCTTTCTATAATGAGTCTAGCAATGTTTGGACTTTCGTCAATAGAACATATGATGAAGTAACTGGCGATTTGATTAGCGAAGTGAATACCACTTATGACAACAATACTGGCATTTGGACTATTGGTGATAAGACATTTGTGGAATATAAGGTCAATTTAACCCTAGTTAATGGCACTAACTCTACAAATCTTACTTTAGGCATTAATAGTTTAGATGAAAACAGTACAATGGTCATGAATTTAGTAACTAATGTGACTAAATATGGTATCTTTACCAATGTTGCTAATGTCACTACTGTTACTCCAGAGACCAATTATACTAACAATGTTGCGAACAATACTACCGAAACCCTTACTAACATTACCGTTACTAAGGTTTGGGATGATGCTAACAACCAGGATGGAATCAGGCCTACTAGCGTTAACATTACTTTGATTGGTAGTGATGGCAGTGAACGTTCTGTTCTTGTAACTGGAACTGGTGGTGTATGGAATTACACTTTCACAGATTTACCTATGTTTAACAGCTCTGGTGATTCTATTGTTTACACTGTCAATGAGTCTGTTGTTCCTAATGGCTATGATGTCAGTTACAATCAATCCAATTGGACAGTATATAACACTCATGTTCCTGAAGTGACTAACATTACTGTTACTAAGGTTTGGGAAGATGCTAATAACCAGGATGGTATCAGGCCTACTAGCGTTAACATTACTTTGATTGGTAGTGATGGCAGTGAACGTTCTGTTCTTGTAACTGGAACTGGTGGTGTATGGAATTACACTTTCACAGATTTACCTATGTTTAACAGCTCTGGTGATTCTATTGTTTACACTGTCAATGAGTCTGTTGTTCCTAATGGCTATGATGTCAGTTACAATCAATCCAATTGGACAGTATATAACACTCATGTTCCTGAAGTGACTAACATTACTGTTACTAAGGTTTGGGAAGATGCTAATAACCAGGATGGTATCAGGCCAAGCAGCGTTAACATTACCTTGATTGGTAGTGATGGCACTGAACGTTCTGTTCTTGTAACCGAAAATAACGGTGTCTGGAATTACACTTTCACTGACTTGCCAGTGTACAATGGAACTACTGATCCTATTGTTTACACTGTCAATGAGTCTGTTGTTCCTGACGGCTATGAAGTAAGTTATAACCAATCCAACTGGACTGTATACAACACTCACATTCCTGAGCTTGTAAACATAACCGTTACTAAGGTTTGGGAAGATGCTAACAACCAGGATGGTATCAGGCCTACTAGTGTTAACATTACCTTGATTGGTAGTGATGGCACTGAACGTTCTGTTCTTGTAACCGAAAATAACGGTGTCTGGAATTACACTTTCACTGACTTGCCAGTGTACAATGGAACTACTGATCCTATTGTTTACACTGTCAATGAGTCTGTTGTTCCTGACGGCTATGAAGTAAGTTACAACCAATCCAACTGGACTGTATACAACACTCACATTCCTGAGCTTGTAAACATAACCGTTACTAAGGTTTGGGAAGATGCTAACAACCAGGATGGTATCAGGCCTACTAGTGTTAACATTACCTTGATTGGTAGTGATGGCAGTGAACGTTCTGTTCTTGTAACCGAGACTGATGGCGTATGGAATTACACTTTCACTGACTTGCCAGTGTACAATGGAACTACTGATCCTATTGTTTACACTGTCATTGAGTCTGTTGTTCCTGATGGCTATGAAGTAAGCTACAATCAATCCAATTGGACTGTATACAACGCTCATGTTCCTGAAGTGACTAACATTACTGTTACTAAGGTTTGGGAAGATGCTAACAACCAGGATGGAATCAGGCCAAGCAGCGTTAACATTACCTTGATTGGTAGTGACGGCACTGAACGTTCTGTTCTTGTAACCGAGACTGATGGCGTATGGAATTACACTTTCACTGACTTGCCAGTGTACAATGGAACTACTGATCCTATTGTTTACACTGTCATTGAGTCTGTTGTTCCTGTTGGCTATGAAGTAAGCTACAATCAATCCAACTGGACTGTATACAACACTCATGTTCCTGAAATCGTAAACATTACTGTTACCAAGATTTGGGAAGATGCTAACAACCAGGATGGAATCAGGCCAGGCAGTGTTAACATTACTTTGATTGGTAGTGACGGCACTGAACGTTCTGTTCTTGTAACCGAAAATAACGGTGTCTGGAATTACACATTCACTGACTTGCCAGTGTACAATGGAACTACTGATCCTATTGTTTACACTGTCAATGAGTCTGTTGTTCCTGTTGGCTATGAAGTAAGTTACAACCAATCCAACCGGACTGTATACAATACACATGTTCCTGAAATCGTAAACATTACTGTTACCAAGATTTGGGAAGATGCTAACAACCAGGATGGAATCAGGCCAGGCAGTGTTAACATTACTTTGATTGGTACTGATGGCACTGAACGCTCTGTTCTTGTAACCGAAAATAACGGTGTCTGGAATTACACATTCACTGACTTGCCAGTGTACAATGGAACTACTGATCCTATTGTTTACACTGTCAATGAGTCTGTTGTTCCTGTTGGCTATGAAGTCAGCTACAACCAAACCAACTGGACAGTATACAACACTCATGTTCCTGAAATCGTAAACATTACTGTTACCAAGATTTGGGAAGATGCTAACAACCAGGATGGTATCAGGCCAATCAGCGTTAACATTACCTTGATTGGTAGTGACGGCACTGAACGCTCTGTTCTTGTAACCGGAACTGATGGATGGAATTACACATTCAAAGACTTGCCTAAGTTTAACGGTACAACTGTACCTATTGTTTACACTGTCAATGAGTCTGTTGTTCCTGTTGGCTATGAAGTCAGCTACAACCAAACCAACTGGACAGTATACAACACTCATGTTCCTGAATTAGTTAACATTACTGTTACTAAGGTTTGGGAAGATGCTAACAACCAGGATGGTATCAGGCCAATCAGCGTTAACATTACCTTGATTGGTAGTGACGGCACTGAACGCTCTGTTCTTGTAACCGGAACTGATGGATGGAATTACACATTCAAAGACTTGCCTAAGTTTAACGGTACAACTGTTCCTATTGTTTACATTGTCAATGAGTCTGTTGTTCCTGTTGGCTATGATGTCAGTTACAATCAATCCAATTGGACAGTTTACAACACTCACGTTCCAAATGTTACAGAAATTAATGTAACTAAAGTCTGGAACGACAGTAATGATAAATATGGTATTAGGCCTTCTAATGTGACTATTGAGTTGTTTGCTGATGGTAAGAAAGTTAATGAGACCAATTTAACCGCTAGAGGTGCTTGGACTTATACTTTCAGTGGTTTGCCTCAATATAATAACGGCAAATTGATTAATTATACTATTGGCGAGGTTCGTGTAGATGGCTACAGCGTTCTAATTACTAATAATACTGTTGGAAATTGGACTGTTACTAATACACCTATAGCGGTTCCTAACATGACAGTTCAAAAAATCGCTAACGATAAAGTGGTCTACATCGGTAATGTGACTAGCTTTACTATTCTTGTTAGAAATACTGGTGATTGTAATTTAAGTGGAGTTTATGTAGTTGATTCTGATTATAGCGCAGGTTTAAGTTACCTTAGATACGAGAATGGTTCTCGTGATTGGACTTATGATGGCGCTAAATGGACTTTAGTCGGTAATCTCACTACTGATAATCCTACTGCTAACTTTACTGTTTACTTTACCGTAGTAGATAATGGTACTTTAGTTAACAATGTTTCTGCAGGTTCCAATTTAACCAATGAAACCAATGGAACTAATAACACTACTGCTTACAGGCCTAACATGACTATTCAAAAGGTCAGTAATGATGAGGTTGTTTATGTTGGTAACATTACCAGTTTCACTATTGTTGTGACTAACACTGGTGACTGTAATCTGTCTGATATTGTTGTGACTGATTCTGATTTCAGTGCTGGTTTAAGTTACTTGACTTATGCTAATGGCACTAGGAATTGGAATTATGATGCTGTAGGTCATACTTGGAGTTTAGTTGGTGATTTAACCAATGGTAGTTCTGCCGAGTTTACTGTGTTCTTCACTGTTATTGATAACGGTACCTTGGTAAACAATGCAAGCGTTAGATCTAATTTAACCAATGAAACCAACGCAACAAATAACACTACTGCTTACAGGCCTAACATGACTATTCAAAAGATTAGTAATGATGAGGTTGTTTATGTTGGTAACATTACCAGTTTCACTATTGTTGTGACTAACACTGGTGACTGTAATCTGTCTGATATTGTTGTCACTGATTCTGATTTCAGTGCTGGTTTAAGTTACTTGACTTATGCTAATGGCACTAGGAATTGGAATTATGATGCTGTAGGTCATACTTGGAGTTTAGTTGGTGATTTAACCAATGGTAGTTCTGCCGAGTTTACTGTGTTCTTCACTGTTATTGATAACGGTACCTTGGTAAACAATGCAAGCGTTAGATCTAATTTAACCAATGAAACCAACGCAACAAATAACACTACTGCTTACAGGCCTAACATGACTATTCAAAAGATTAGTAATGATGAGGTTGTTTATGTTGGTAACATTACCAGTTTCACTATTGTTGTGACTAACACTGGTGACTGTAATCTGTCTGATATTGTTGTCACTGATTCTGATTTCAGTGCTGGTTTAAGTTACTTGACTTATGCTAATGGCACTAGGAATTGGAATTATGATGCTGTAGGTCATACTTGGAGTTTAGTTGGTGATTTAACCAATGGTAGTTCTGCCGAGTTTACTGTGTTCTTCACTGTTATTGATAACGGTACCTTGGTTAACAATGCAAGCGTTAGATCTAATTTAACCAATGAAACCAACGCAACAAATAACACTACTGCTTACAGGCCTAACATGACTATTCAAAAGATTAGTAATGATGAGGTTGTTTATGTTGGTAACATTACCAGTTTCACTATTGTTGTGACTAACACTGGTGACTGTAATCTGTCTGATATTGTTGTGACTGATTCTGATTTCAGTGCTGGTTTAAGTTACTTGACTTATGCTAATGGCACTAGGAATTGGAATTATGATGCTGTAGGTCATACTTGGAGTTTAGTTGGTGATTTAACCAATGGTAGTTCTGCCGAGTTTACTGTGTTCTTCACTGTTATTGATAACGGTACCTTGGTAAACAATGCAAGCGTTAGATCTAATTTAACCAACGAAACCAACGCAACAAATAACACTACTGCTTACAGGCCTAACATGACTATTCAAAAGATTAGTAATGATGAGGTTGTTTATGTTGGTAACATTACCAGTTTCACTATTGTTGTGACTAACACTGGTGATTGCAACCTTTCCGAAATCGTTGTGACTGATAATGATTATAGTCTTGGCTTAAAATACAGCAGATATGAGAACAGCAGCAGATTATGGAATTATAATGGTGGCAAGTTCACTCTGGTAGGTGATTTGGCTCCTGGTAATTCCGCAAACTTAACTGTGTTCTTTATTGTTGTTGACAATGGTACATTAGTAAACAATGCAAGTGTTAAATCTAATTTAACCAACGAAACCAATGCAACAAATAATACCACTGCTTACAGGCCTAACATGACTGTTCAAAAGGTCAGTAACGATCAACTTGTCTATGTTGGTAATGAGACCAGTTTCACAATCATTGTTACTAACACTGGTGACTGTAACTTAACTGGTGTTTATATAAAAGATGATGATTTCAGTAAAGGTTTACAATACAACAATAAGTTCGTTCCTGTTAAAGGCACTTGGACTTATGCTGGAGGCAGATGGAACCTTGAAGGTCAGTTAACTGTTGGTGATAATGCTAGCATAACTGTTTACTTTACCGTAATTGACAATGGTACTTTAGTAAACAATGCTACCGCTGGTTCTAATTTAACCAATGAAACCAATGCTACTAACAATACCACTGCTTACAGACCTAACATGACTGTTCAAAAGATCAGTAACGATGGTGTTGTCTATCTTGGAAACACCACTAGTTTCACTATTGTTGTAACTAACACTGGTGACTGCAGCTTATCTGAAATCGTTGTAACTGATAATGATTACAGTGCTGGTCTACAGTACAGCAGATATGCGAATACTAGCAGTAAATGGAATTATGATGGAGATAAATTCACTTTAGTCGGTGATTTGGCTCCGGGTGCTTCCGCTAACTTAACAGTATTCTTCATTGTTATTGACAATGGCACATTGGTAAACAACGCAAGTGTTAAATCCAATTTAACCAACGAAACCAATGCAACAAACAACACTACTGCTTACAGACCTAACATGACTGTTGAAAAACTCATTTATGAGGATACAGTCTATGTTGGAGACACAGCTATCTTTACCATATTTGTTAAAAATACTGGTGATTGTAGCTTGTCTGATGTTGTTATTTGCGAATATTGGTTCAGTGAAGGTTTAGAGTACAATGGTGTTTGGGTACCTAACGGTGACCGCAAATGGGATTATGACGATGAAACAAGAACATGGACCTTAATAGGAGATCTTGCTCCTGAAGGTTTCGCTAGTTTTGTTGTCTACTTCAACGTTACCAAAAACGGTACTTTATATAACAACATCAGCGCCAAATCCAATTTAACCAATGAGACAAACGCTACCAACAGCACAAGAGCATATTTACCTAATATGACTGTAATGAAAGTAGCTAACGATGAAATCGTTTATCTTGGTAATACCACAAGCTTTACAATTGTTGTAAGCAACACCGGTGACTGTAACTTATCAGAAGTTGTTGTTACCGATACAGATTACAGCACTGGTCTAAAATATAAGAATTATATTAATGGCAGTGCTAATTGGAATTACAACAATGGCGAATGGTCATTGGTCGGTGATTTAACACCTGGCAGTTCAGCTAACTTTACTGTGTTCTTTACCGTTGTTGAAAATGGTACTTTGGTAAACAACGCTTCAGCAAGTTCAAACTTGACTAACAAAACAAACACAACAAATAACACAACTGCATACAGTCCTAAAATGACTGTTTTAAAAATTAGTAATGATGAATCTGTTTATGTCGGAAATATCACCAGCTTTACAATTCTTGTAAGCAATGTTGGTGATTGCGATTTAAGTGGAATATATGTTATAGATGATGATTATTCAAATGGTTTACTCTACAATAGATATGAGAATAGCAGTCGCAAGTGGAATTATGATGGTTCCAGATGGACCTTAGTCGGTTCCCTTGAACCTGGAGATTCTGCAAACTTCACTGTATTCTTTGACGTTGTTGAAAATGGTACTTTGGTAAACAATGTTTCCGCTGGTTCTAATTTAACCAACGAAACCAACAATACCAACAATACTACCGCTAAACCTGTCTGTGATTTGATTATTTACAAAGCTGTTAATGCTACAGAAATTCTTGTTTATGATATTGTCGAATGGAAAATTACCGTTGTAAATCTTGGTCCGGATACTGCTTTAGATGTAATTGTTAAAGATCTTTTAGACAATGGACTTGAATTAATTAGTGTAAGCGGTGGCAATTATAATAATATTACCGGTGAATGGAATATTGGTGATTTAGAGCCTAATACTCCCGTTTCTTTAAGCTTAGTTACCCGTGTTCTTGTAAATGGTACTATTGTAAACACTGCTACTGTAAATACTACAAGCCATGAATCTAATTATACTAACAATAATGCAAGTAACTTTACTGAAGCTGACTATCTCTGTGATTTAGTCATTTCTAAAGCCGTAAATTGTACTAATTGTAATGTTTCAGATCTGGTACAATGGAATATTACAGTTACTAATCTTGGTCCACATGATGCTTCTAATGTCATTGTAAAAGAAATCTTACCGAAAGGTTTAGAATTAATTGATTATAATGTTAGTGTTGGTAATTTTAATGAAGTTATTAGTGAGTGGTCTATTGGTACTTTAGAAAAGGATACTGCAGTATCTCTTGTCTTAGTTACTAAAGTCCTTATTGATGGTACTTTAATTAATATTGCTACTGTTAATACTACTACTCTAGATAATAATTATACTAATAATGTAGCAAATAACACTACAGTTGCTAGTCCGATTTGTGATTTAGTCATAAGTAAGATCGTTAATGCTACAAAAGTGAATATAGATGATATACTCACTTGGACTGTAAGAGTTACTAATAACGGTCCTAGTGAAGCTTTAAACGTATGTGTAAGTGATATTTTACCTGAAGGTCTTATGTTTGTTGGTTATAAGGCAAGTACAGGTAGGTATGATGACGAAAGTGGAACTTGGACTGTGGGTAAATTGTCAAGCGGTTCTAGTGCTACTATTAATATATATACTAAAGTCATCGAATTAGGAAATATCACTAACCCAGTTTCTGTAAATACTACTACTGTTGAGTCTAATTATTCAAATAATAAGGCTAACAATACTACAGAAGTTTATCCTATTGTTGATTTAGTAATTGAAAAATCATCTGATAAAATAAAGTATAATGTAAATGATACAATGCATTGGATTATAAAAGTCATGAATGAAGGACCTTGTGATGCAATTGAGGTTTATGTATATGATGCATTACCTGCTAGTACAAAATTCATTGCTTATAATTCATCTAAGGGAACTTTCGATGCGGCTAAAGGTATTTGGTCTATTGGTGATTTAGCAAATGGTGAAGAAGTGACATTAGACATATGTTGTAAAGCACTTATTTCTGGAAACTTTACTAACAATGCTACTGTAAATTGTTCAATAACAGATAAGAACACTTCTAATAATTTTGATAATGCAACTATCGAAATCGCTGATAACAAATCCGATAATCCAGATCCTATTCCTGATAAACCAAAACATGGTGTGGATATTAGTTTAAGAACAGGTAATCCTTTACTAATATTCTTGATGGCAATCTTTGCTATCTTTGGAGGTATAGGACTAAGATGCAGGAAAGAATAAATCAAAATATAATTATAACTAGATTTTTATCTAGTTATTTTTTATTTTTTTTTATTTTTTTTTTAATTTCTAGGAAAATGTCTGTTTTTTTAATAATAGTTTTAAGTGAATATTTTATGTTTAAATCATTTTAAAATAGTTTATTGACTATGAAGATTTTTTTAAATTATTTTAAAATGGTTTAATTTGATTTTTAAGGTTTTTTATTTTTTAAATTTTAAAATCATTGGAAAATTATTGTTTGTCCTCAAATAGTTCTCCAAAATTTTTAATTATTTCTATATATACGAACTTGTTTTCGATTAAACTAAAACAATTATATATGATAATGGAAATAAATATACATATTATAATATAATCAATAGCAAACTTTATGGAAAATTTTCGAATTTTTCCTTTAAATATATTTCAATTTATCAATCTGGTGTTAGTATGGATTTTGTAAAAGGTATTGTTAAAAAATATTTCAGGTCTTATAATAGAACCTTAAAGGATGGTACTAAAAAGACCTATAAAACTGAACAGGTTCAGGTAACAATACCAAAATCCGACAATGTCTTTGACGATAAAGAGGAAGTATTTATTTTATCCAAGAATCAATTTGATGAAATTCAGGATAATGAGGAACTGATTTCAGCAATGGAATTGTTCAATGCCATGCAATCTGAAGATATTAAAAATCTGAATTATTCTTTGGATGAAGCCAGACAGGAATTATATTCAAATAGTTCTAAACTTGAATCCTTTACTTTGGAATTGGATGACAGTAAATTGGAATTGGATAAATCCAATAAAAAATTACTCATTTTAAAAGAAGACTGTTCTAATTTAAGAGATCAGCTTGAAGAAAGTAAGCTTACCATTGTTAATTTGAAAGACCAATTGGATAATAAAAACTTCATCATTGAAGATTTAAATGAGTATGTCAATTCATTGAATAATAAGGTTGATTCATTAAATGGTGAAATTGATAACTTAAACACTATCAATGCAGAGCTAAACGATAATTTAAACAATTTAACTAATGAATTGAACAATAATGAATTAAATAACGGTTTAGGCAATGGCCTAAATGGATTTAATAATGGCAATGGTTTGAATGGTAATGGGTATAATAATGGTTTAGACAATAATGGTTTGGGCAATGGCTTAAATGGCAATGGATATGATAACAATAATCTTTATGGATATAATAATGGTTTAAATATAAACAATAATCATTTATTGAGTTCTACAGTTGATGAAGATAGTGAAGTTTTAATTAGTGATGTAAAAAGCAGCGTAAGTTTTGACTATTCTGATTATATAGAACTCCAAAGAGAATATATAGTTTTGCTTAGAAAATATGAAGAAGCTCAAGAAAACTTATATAATGAAAAAGTTAAAGTAATTCATTATAGAAGCTTACTTGAGAAATTTAAAGCTTTCATTGCAAGATTAGAATAATTTGCTTGTTTTGTTTTTTAACTTATTTTTAGACTTTTTAATAAATTTTTAATAAAAATTTTTGCTTATTTAGTTTTTTTAGCTTATTTTTAGACTTTTTAATAAATTTTTAATAAAAATTCAATTTTTATAAAAAATCTTTTTTTAATTAGAATCCTCCTCTGTAGCCTCTTACAGGTTCATCCTCATCTTCTATTTCATCATCAGGATTAGGATTCCATCTTTTTAAGTTAGGCAAGAAATTGCATAGAATTCCAGTGGCTTCCTCTTCACGCAAGTCTCTGTTTCTTCTAAGCATTCTTTCTGCATTTCTAATAATCATTTCATTTATGGTTATATCTGGTTCTGTAAATTCTCCATTTTGGAAACAGTCTTTGCAGTAGTCTTGATTTGGACTGCCGTCTTCATTGGTTCCATAATCATTTCTTCCCATTGGTCTTCCACATGAGTTACAAAATCCCATATTTTCACCTTTTTTGGTTTAATTTATTGATTAATTCCTATAGGATAATTTTTTAATTAAATATTGTTTGTTTGTATAAAAACTATTCTTATATGATGAGATAAAAATAATCATTTAAAAAAAATAGCTAATTAGATAAATCTAATTAGCTTAAGTCCTTTTAAAAATTATTATTTAAATTTGTTCGTCATCTTCCATAACCACTCTCATGTGGTTTGGATCTACAGGCATATGAGCTAAGAAGTCTTCTGCAGCTCTTCTTGGGTCTCCAGAGCCAATGATGTATCTGCCTGCAATGATGATATCTGCACCTTTTTCAAATGCTTCTTCTGCCTTTTCAGGAGTGATTCCTCCTGCAACAGCAGCAAGGCCGCCGGTAATTTCTTTAATTTCTTTGATATTACCCCAAGCACTTATGTCATCAAGGTTCTTGCCTTCTGCTCTAAGCTTACTTTCAAGGTCAACATTTCTGTGCAATAGAACAATGTCTGGCATTAAGTCCTTGTTGATTTGTTGTAGCTTTTCAGTGAAGTTGTCTACATTCATCATATCAAGGATAGAGTAGATGCCTTGTTTTCTGGTTTCGTGGATTGCCTTTTCAATTGATTCAATGGTACCAAGACCAGAGATAGCAACTGCATCAGCGGTTTCATCTGCTGCCATCTTGACTTCAACCCTTCCTACATCCAAGGTCTTAAGGTCAGCAATGATGAATGCGCTTGGTGCCAATTCTCTGATTTTGCCGACAATTCCAACACCGAATTTCTTAACAAGAGGAGTTCCTGCTTCAAGAAGGATTCTTTCTCTGTTAGGAAGTTGCTTGATGATTCTTGCCATAGCCTCTTCATTGTCAAGGTCAAGTGCAACTTGCAAGTAAGGTGGTTCGTAAAGCTTGATAGCCTTGAATCCCATAATGGCGTGGGTTCCACGATCTTTTTCGTATAATACTTTTTTCATGTCTGGATATCCGTCCAATGCTCTTTTAATTGCAAGCTTTGTTGCAGCATAGTTGTATTGGTAAATTTTTCTGTAATCTTCAGCAGCTGGGCTAATGAGTACACTTGCGTTAATTACCCATTCCTCTGCCTTGTTTTTAGGAATGATTCCTTCTTCCACAGCATCTGCCACTGCTCTTCCTACAGCGGTTTGTGCTGGTCCAAAGATTTTGCTTGCATCATCCAAGTCACCTACAGTGACTTTAGGGATGATGATTGTAGCAGGTTTGGTCATTAAGTTAGGTCTGATTACACTGAGCAATGGAGTGTGTCCAACTGATAATTGGCTTAATCCATTAGCAAAAGCGTTTCCTACAGGACCATCTTTTCTGCCGATAAGTAAGTCAACGTGTGCTAATTCGTCTCCGTCTCCGATAAGAGCTTCACCTATAAACATTGTATCGTCTTTTTTTACCATTTTTATATCCTCCAATCAAGGAAAAAATTAATTAAAGTAATAATCATTATTTTCAATAATTATTCTTAAATATTACAATATTATGAAAAATCTAATTAAAAATCAAAAATACAATCAATTTCTTAATATAGTAATTATTTATACAATTATAATTTATGATTTTAATCTAATATATAGTTAAGTAATTGATTGGAATTTAATTCACTTGCTTAAAAAAGTAATAATAAAATCTTAGTGCATATCGTACAGTAAAAAAAAAGAATGGAAAGATTACCAAATTCCTAATAAATGCTGTAAAATCAAGCTTACAATGGTAATCGCTATCCAACAGCTTGCACCAAGCAGCAATGGTTTTCCACCTGTCCTAACAAGTTTTACAATATCGCTGTTTAGGCCGATTGCAAGCATTGCCATGACAATCAGGAATTTGCTTATTTCTTTCATTGGAATGAATAGGCTTGCATCCACACCAAGAAAAACTGCAACTGTTGTTATGATTGAAGCTAAAATAAAGAATGCTATGAATGTTGGAAATGCTCTTTTTAAGCTGAATCCTTCTTCATTACTTTTTTCTCCATTATCTTTCTTTCCTATTATATAGGATAATGCAAGTGTTATTGGAATGATTGCAAGTGTTCTGGTTAATTTGACTGTAGCTGCCTTATCGAGGGTTGCTGAACCAAGTCCCCACATATTGTCCCATGTAGCTGCAGCTGCAGTTACTGAGGAAGTGTCATTTATCGCAGTTCCAGCAAATATGCCAAATGCATCTCCATTCACTGTAGAAAAGCCTAGCATTCTACCAAGCATTGGAAATATAATTGCAGCTATGACATTGAAGAAAAATATTATTGAAATTGATTGGGCAACTTCCTCATCATTTGCACCTATTACAGGGGCTGTAGCAGCTATTGCAGAGCCTCCGCAAATGGAAGATCCCACACCAATGAGTATTGCAGAGTTTCTCTCCATCTTAAGGACTTTCATCATTATATAGGCAACGATAAGGGCTATGGATATTGTTCCAATGATGATTGGAAGGGATTGGATTCCTGTTGCGACTATGACCCCTAGGTTAAGGCCGAATCCTAAGAATACGACTGCAAGCTGAAGTATGTACTTTGAGGTGAAGTTTATTCCCTCTTCAGCGCTTCCCTTATCTTTCCAAAAGCTTGCAATTATCATTCCAAGTAAAATGGCAATGATAGGCCCTCCAATTATTGGAAAAAGATTTCCTAGCAAAAATGAAGGAATTGCAAGAATAAAACAAAGGATTACTCCAATGATAGTTTTTTTATTTAAATTTAACATTATATCTCTCTTTATTAAATAAAATATGATTTTTGCTTATAAAATATAGGGCCCATACATAAACTAATTAATTTATTAAAAAGAAAAATAGCTTGTTTTTATTTTTAACTGATTTTTAAAATACGATTGATTGTTTATTTTTAAATCGATTTTTTTTAAAAAAAGAAAAAGATAAGTTGAAATTAATCAACTTATTTAAAATTAATTCTTTCTGCTGTGTTTCTAGGTAATGGAAGTCTTCTAAATGGCATGCCTTCGGTTTTTGCCTTGACTTCTGCAATTAACTCTTCAGCAGTCATGTCTACCTTTTCACCGCTTTCCCTAACGGTTACAGAGTAGACATCATTTTCAACTTCCTTGTCTCCAATTACAATTATGTAAGGGACCCATTCCTTGGAAGCGCTTCTTATTTTCTTACCGACCCTGTCATCGCTGTTGTCAAGATCTACACGGATGTTTTCCGCTGCAATCTTATCAGCCAATTGGTTAGCATATTCAAGATGCTTTTCTCCTATAGGCAAGATTCTGACTTGTGATGGAGAGAGCCAGGTAGGTAGCATTGGAGCCTTTCCATCCTCTTTTGCAGTGTTTTCAAGCAAACTGCAGATAACCCTTTCAACACTTCCAGTCGGTGAGCAGTGCAATATTATAGGGTTTTGAGGATTTTCCTCTTCATCGATATATTCGATGCCAAATCTTTTACCGCTTTCTACATCAATCTGTACGGTAGGGTTTTCAATAGGTCTGCCAAGGTAGTCGATAGCCGCAAAGTCGATTTTGCAGGACCAGTAATGCTTACGTTCTGGTAAGATTTCTAAAAGCAATGGCTTGCCGATTCTTTTTGCTGTTGCTTCCATCCATTCCTTGTTTTCCTCATAGAAGTCTTCAGTTGCCCTGAAGATTGCCTCATAGTTTACGTCAAGGTCTACTCCAGTCTGGACACACATGTCAACTTGAGCGTCGAATTCCTCTAATGCTTGTGGCATGTCTGCACAGAAGCTGTGCATATCAGGCATGGTGAATGCCCTTAATCTTTTAAGACCTACAACTTCCCCTCTTTTTTCAAATCTGAAACTGTAGGTGGAGAGTTCATAAACCTTTGCAGGCAAGTTTTTCCAGGTAAGGAAAGAGTCTCCTAAAACTCTGAATGCACCGAAACAGCATGCGAATCTGAGCATAAGGTCCTTTTTGGTTGCAGTCTTATATTGTCTTTCTCCGAACTTTGCTGCATGTTCCCTGATTGCATCGTTTGCAAGGTCATAGAAGATAGGGGTTTCGATAGGCATTGCACCTAAGTCTACAACGAAGTTGTATACATAGTCAGCAAGCAAGTCACGGACCAATCTGCCCTTAGGATACCATTTGAGGTTACCTATGTCAGATGCGATTTCATAGTCACATAGCTCCTTTTCCCTCATGATCTTGACATGTGGAGGCTCTCCTTCGTCTGAAGCCCCTTCGCCGAGCTCATATGCAACTAATTTTTCAAGGTCTTTGCTTTGGTAATTGTATTCCTTAGGTTCGATTGTTTCCCCATCATCAAAGATAAGCCATTTGGATGGTTTTTTCTCTTCTTCCTCTTCTTCAGCTTCCTCTTCAGCACCGATGGTCCTTGAAAGTTCGGATAATGGGTGTCCTTTACAGGAAAGTTCAAATGCCTTATACCAGCCGAATGGAACTCTGAACACTTCGAATCCTTCTTCCTTAAGGGCAGCTTCAGCGTCTTTCAATACCTGAACCCCTACTTTAGGGCCGCTTAAGGATGAGGAAAGGTGAGCGTATGGATACAATACAATCCTTTCAGCATTTACTTCTTCATTTGTTTTTTTAACTTCAGCAACTAAGTTCTTGACAACTGCATTAGGATTTTTCTCATCTTCCTTTTCAACAGCTGTAAAGACAACCAAAGCCTCTTCGAAGGCATTTGATTCTTTAGCCTCTTCAATCTCTTCAGCCACTGGAGTTTTGTTTTTTACTTGATATTTTATATAATCAGAGTGAATAAGCAATACTCTCATTTTTTCACCAGTTTTTTATTTTAAAGAATTTTAATAAGTTTTATGATTAATAAGGTATCTTTAAAATTATATGGGTCTATGAATCATAATTTGGATACATTATAATATTATAAGTTTATTTTTTATCTTATTTAATTATTGTTAAAATTAGAGTTTTTTAGACTTTTAATATAATAAAAAATTTCATTATTTTTATAGGTTCTTAAAAATAAATGTTTAAAGCAGTGAAATATTAGGTGTATTAAATAATTAATTTTAGGATTTTTGTCTAAAATGATTTAATTTAAGTCATCTTAGGCATTTTTGCTTAATGATTTAATTTAAGTTATTTTAGAATCATTAAAGGATTCTAAATTATTTTAGACTTTTAAACCAGCCTAATCTAAAATCAAGTCCATATCTGGATTTTCATCATTGGCATCAACGAATGTCTGAATTATATCTTCATCCACCAATACACTGTCCTTTATAATAATTGTCTTATTATAAACCTCGCTTAGACAGTCAAATAGAGCATCCAAGTTTTCCCCATAATAATCTGGGAAATCCAAAGTCTCTTTAATGTATTTATGAGGATCTTCTTTCATATCCTCTCCAAATAAAACTATCTCATTCATATTATCCACTATCTTTTTAAGTCTTTTTCTCTCTCGTCGTTTTTCTATTAGCTTATTTGTCATATTAATCATTAAAATAGGTATAAAGTTAAAATCTTATTTGATCTTTATTTAAAGTACAAATAATCGATTTTAACCTTGTTAAACTTGAACTTCTAAAGCTTTAAGTCAAGTGCTCAAAGCTTGCATAGTGGTCTCCGGTATAGTAAACCTCATAGTCGTCTGTAGAGAAGACTATTCTTTTAGGGCCTCTGCTGTCAGCTCCAAGAGTGTCTATATCGCATTCCTTGTATTCATGGCCTATAGGAAGAATTGATTGACGATTGGAGAATATGTCTCCTCCTATGCATTTTCCAGGTGCATACTTTTCAACGCTGCCTCCATGCCATCCGAGAGCCTTTGCCTCACTTTTGGTAATGTAGTTGGAAGGAAGTTTGTGATATTCATCTATATAGGCTGCAACCTCTTCCTTGGAGTCGTAGGTTCCATCTTCTGTAATATTAAGGGCATCTGCACTGATTGATGTGGTATCAGATGAAGAGTCATCACCAATGCAGCCGCTAACTGAAACGACAGCAAGAAGGATGATTAATATTAATCCAATTATTTTCCAGTTTTTCATTCTATCACCTTCAAACTTTTAGAAAAGCCTGATTAAAATTCCAAACTTTTAGAAAAAGTTTGATCAAAATTCTTTTCTTAAATCTTATTAGATAATAATTATTTTAAACTTTTAGAAAAAGTTTAATCAAAATCTTATTTAGATAATCTTACTTTATCTTTTATTTTTTATAAAATTTTTTAAGTGTTGGTTCTAAATCTTTAAAATATTGTCTTAATTCAATTAATTTTTCTTAAAGTATATAAAATATTATGAATATAAATTATATAGTACAAATTTTATTATTTATTTTTTTAAAACTAAGGATTAATTTATTCTAATCTTTTTTGAGGAATCTTTGTGGCTAAGAAAGTTTTGATTATTGTAACAGGCAGAGGATTAGGCGGAGATGCCGGAATTGCATTGAATGTTTACAATGCCCTTACCAAACGAGGAATGGAGTGTGAGATAGCATTGGATGAATCCGCACCAGGTATATTGTTTAAAAAGAACAATATGGAATGGAATAAGGTTATCATTCCACAGGCTGGAGGCCATTCTGCCACTCTTAAGACAACTGTAAACGCTGCAACACGTTCTGTTAAGGCTCTATTTAAAACAAGAAGCCTAATCAAGGAAAAGAAATTCGATCTGGTCCTTGGAATCCTTGGAGGGGGAGCCATCATAGGTGCTCTTGCTGCAAAGATAACCCGAACCCCTTCTGTAAGCCTTTTAATCACTCCTTTGGACACTAAGATATGCGGAAAGATTGGAACTCCAATAATTCTTCCTGAAAACAATCTGTTTTTAGAGCCTAATATTCCAGATAGGATGGTAAAGTCCTTCTTGCCTGTAAATGACAACATTAGTCTTGGGGATAAGAAAAAGGCCCTTGATAAGTTAAATGAACATTGCAGTGAACTTAAGAAGAAAAACCCAGATGCAATGGAGTTTGACCCGTCTAAGCAAACAATTGTATTCTCATCAGGTTCCAGCCTATTTGAAAAGACTGCCCAGGCAATTGACCAGTTTTCAAAATACAGTGACAGATTCAACTTGGTCTTATGTGGAGATCCTCTAGAAGAGGAGTTTTATAAGTATATTGATGAAACTAAGATAATCAATGTAGGCTTTATAGACTGGGTAAATGATCTTCTTCATCTTGCAGACCTTGCAGTATTGACAAATGACGGCCTTATGCTCCATGAGGCCATGGTGTGCAATCTGCCGGTGGTCATTCTTAAAAGGGTGAAATACGGACGCTATCATGATATGGTTTCAATATTCAAGGGAGCTACCATTGAATGTGACTTGGAAGACCTTGATGAGGCCATATTTGATGTGGTGGACAACTATGATGACTATGCTAAAAATACAGCTACCTATAAGGAAGCCATTTTAAGTGTAGGGGACAATATAGCAGATATTGTTGAAAAATCTTTTAAATAGGCTTGCTATAAATTACTTTTTTAAAAATATTTAATTTTAAATCAACTCTTTTTCTTTAAGTTTTTATAAAATTTATTCTTTTTCCCTGCTTCTTAAGATTTTTTTCAATATATTTTATTTTGCATTGTCCAATAATTAATTCTTCTTTTGAATAATCTTCATTTCTATTTTTGTTTCATATTTTTTTATTCAGTTATCAATATATTTTCTGAATATTTTTTATTTATTTTGCTTATAACTTATGGTTTCGTTTTATTTTTTTAAAATAATAAATTTATATGACTTATAGTTAAATTTATATATAATAAACTACTCATATCTATTTTTAGTATTTATTAAGGATAGGCATCTATAAAAACAATAAGTTATATAAATTTGCTTATAGTTATGCAGGTTCAGGAATAACTACTTTAAACAAATCATAAAACTAGCAGGATCCGACTCAAGTACCTGTGCAGTTGGCGAATTGTTAAAAGCAATATTCAAAGGTGGAGACTTCCAATGTTCACAGGGCAATGGAACAATAATATTCGAATTAGCAGACAACTCCTCTAAATTGATATTTGGCCCAGATGGAAGTGTTGCAAGTTTAATATCATCTGACATATTGGAAAATAACTATTTGAATGGAGGCATGGATTTAGGAACCTTCAATTTCCTAAAAAACTCCACAATAATTTCCAATCTAAAAAGCATAGTAAACTCATCCTACTATGATATAAATTGTTTATCTAATTGGATAATATCTTTGGTAAATGATTCGGATATTAATTTCACAGCAATAGTCTCCTATTTGTCTGATCCTAAATTAGTTGCAAGTGTTGTCGGCGGACTTTTGTTTGAAGCAGGTATGATTGCTCTTCCTACTGGTTTGCCTGGACTTGCCTTGTTGGGGCTTGGTACAGTGTTAACAGCTTATGGCAGTGGAATGTTCGATGATTTAGGAACAGATCATCCAGGATATGCAAAGCCGGAAAATCAATTAAACTTCGGATTATCAATGACACTGAACTTTTTAGGCTTAGGTGGTAGTGAAGGTTTTCTTAGGGGAGTTTTATACAATGAAGTTCAAGAAAAACTAGTAGTAGGATTCGTGCCATCTATTAAAGCCTATGGAAAAACAATAATTAAAGAGACATTTTATGATGATAATGGTGTTTTAGCAGGTGTTGCTAAAAGTTATTTTGATAATATTTTGCAAAATATCTTATTTGACACTTTCCTTAAATGGGGTGTAAGATGAAATTTAAATATTTTTTGATGTTATTATTGTTTGCATTATTTTTTATTTTGCGTTTTTATGCTTCAAAAGCTACTGTAACTAATAGGCTAAGTAAAAATCAAAGCAAATTTTTATTAGTTATATATTTCTTAATAACAGTTCTGATATTAATGATTGCATTCAGTAATTAAAATATTTTAAAATATTTATCAGTTAATTCCTGCTAGGTGATTTGATGAATAGTTTACTAATACTTATTGGCTTTGTTATATTTCTATTGGCTCTTGTTATTCCATATTTCTTATCAGATAACTTTAAATTATCTGAAAATATATTAAAATTAATTATAGTTCTCTTATTGTTTTTAATTTTTTGGTACTTTTTCAAATCTTTTTAATTATAAAATAGTATAATAAGTGGCTAGTATTATAGAGCTCTATTGTTTGAAGCAGGTATGATTGCTCTTCCTACTGGTTTGCCTGGACTTGCCTTGTTGGGGCTTGGTACTGTGTTAACAGCTTATGGCAGTGGAATGTTCGATGATTTAGGAACAGATCATCCAGGTTATGCAAAGCCGGAAAATCAATTAAACTTCGGATTATCCATGGGGCTTAACTTTATAGGATTAGGTGCTAGTGAAGGACTTGCAAGAGGGGTTCTCTATAAAGAAGTTCAAGAAAAACTAGTTACAGGATTTGTACCATCAATTAAAGCCTATGGAAAAACAATAATGGATGAGTCATTAGGTAAAGGAAATGCTAAGATTTCAACTGTTATTTGGGCTTATGTGGAAAATAGTGTAATTCTTGCTATAGAAAATTCAATCAATGGTGGTTAAATGAATAATATTTTCTTATTCATATTTTTATTTATATTTTTTATAATTTCTTTTTATTATAAGAAATTTTTACAACTTGATGAGAATAAAAGAATTCAAAGGATATATATAGTAATTATCTTGATTTTATTAGCAATTATTTTTCATGTTTTTATTTTAAAAGCTTAGTGGGATATTTATGAAAAGTGAATCTTTATTAATTCTTTTAATTTCATTTTTATTTTCGATAGGGGTTATTCATATAATTCCAGATGATTTTCAAATAAATCTAAAATTTATAGGTTTTCAGTAATAATTTTATTAATTTTTACTTTTGTAATTATTTTTGTGTTTTAATTATAATTTCTATTTTCGATAATTTTATCTTTTCACCAATCCTAAATTAATCGCAAGTGTCATAGGCGGCTTATTGTTTGAAGTAGGTATGATTGCTCTTCCTACTGGTTTGCCTGGACTTGCCTTGTTGGTGTTGATACAGTGTTAACAGCTTATGGCAGTGGAATGTTCGATGAATTTTAGGTGGTATGATGTTAAACTATTTATTTAATATATTAAATACTAATACATTTTTATTAAACCCTAAAGAGAGAGTTATTCAAGGGATTTTATTGTTTATTCTAATGAGTGTTTTTTCCTTATTATTTATATCATTCATTACTTTAGCAAGCCCTAATTTATTTTTCCCTCTTTTAATCTCTTTTGAGCTTTTAATGCTCTTTTTAGGATTAAATATTTCATTACATTCGATTTATACCAATTATTTTAATATGTTAGTTTCTGAAAATCCTGTTTTATTGAGTTATGAGGGAGTTATAGTAAACTTATTGTGCTTAAGTTTAGGAGCTTTTAGTTTTTGGTTAAGCATCGCTATTTTCATCGGTCCTTTTTGGGCATTTTTTTCATTTGCCTTGGCATGGTTATTGCCTCTATGGATAATGTTTTTCAGGAGAGATATTTTTAATGAAAAAAGCAAGGTAATATCTAAAAATTCAGACAAGCTTATAGGATACTCCCCTATTTGGTTTTACTTATTTGGATGTGTTTCTTTATTTATTCCTTTTCTTGTCATGTTTAAAATCGTGTTTTTTTCAAAGTTCAATTTTTTAGCATTAGGCTTAATAATCATTACTTTGATAGAAACAATTTTAATTTTTTGTCCGGATTATTGGGATAAGATTTTGCCTTTTGATATTAGAACAAAGAAAGGCACTTTTATTTATTTTTTACTATCTATTTTAATTTTATCTTGCATTTCTATTATTCTTTATAAAATAGTTTAATAAGGCATTTGTTTATCCTTGCAAAAAATAATAAACTTGCTATTTCTTTAGTTGGGAGATAGGTATCTATTCCACTAAAGTTTATATTTATTAATAATATGCTCTTATTTTTTTTTAATTCATACTACTCTTTTTTGCCTTAATCCTATTAAACTGATTAACAAAACGCTCATCAAAGTTCTTGCAGATGTCTGAATATTGATTCAATACACCTACAGCAGTCTCAGGCAATACAGACTTTTCCTTTCCTGTAAACTTTACAATTGTCCTGAATAGCTCCTTTTCATCCCTAATAATTATCTTAACAAAAGGAATGTCTGCCTTTATGATTTCAAGGTTTTCAAGCCTTGCACTTTCAAACAGTTCAATGATATCAATCCTTTCCTGATTTATATAGCAGTATGGGCTTGCAAGTATCTTGATCGGTATGTTTCTTGGAATTGAATTGAATGCCTTGATAAGCTCCTCACCTTCCCCTTCAAGGAGGAATCCAACCCTCATGTTCAATGATTTTCTTGTCTTCTTTACAATCTCAACTTCTTTATTGATTATGTTCTTGCTTGTTTTTATAAGCCAGATAGGAGCCTGTACTTCAGATATTTGGCTGTTGTATATCTCATCCAGCTTTTCCTCTGAGTCTTCCAGCTCTTTAATCAATTCCTCCTTTTTCCTTTTGTAGACTTCCCTTGGAGGGACAACCTTATATTCGATTGGCCTTGTATGGGTTATTGTAATGAATCCCTTCTTGTCCAGTTCCTTTAATGTGGAATAGATCTTTGATCGCGGTATCTCGGAGGCCTTGGCAATGTCCTCAGCCTTTCCGCTTATGATGTTTGTCATTCCTATATATGCCTTTGCCTCATACCTTGTAAGGCCGAACTTCTCCAATGATTCGATAATATTCTCCATAAAATCCCTAACCAAATTGTCCTAATTATATTCTATTATTTCAGTTGTTTTATAAAAATATTTTGTTACTTTTCACCCTTAACTAGTTACAAAATCTTTATATACAAATTCTAAAATATCTTTAATTACATAGGAATTAAATAGTTATTAAAAATATTTCATATAGTTTTAAGCTTATCACAAGCTTAGATTATTATAATTCTTATAATTAGGCCTTTTTATTAAATTTTAATAATTCTATGTTGATATTATAATGCTATTTACTTTTCTTGAAAAATTGAAAGAACTGGGTTATTTTATAGAAATTTTTATTGTCTTAATTGACCAATAGATAAGAATCTCTTATAAAATTCCATTAAAAAGAAAAGGATGTGTGTTAAATGAGTGATTTCAACATGTTTTGTTATCAATGCAGCCAAACTGCCAGAGGCAGTGCTTGTACAAATGCAGGAGTTTGCGGAAAGAACGCAACTGTTGCAAGACTTCAGGATAATTTGATCTTTTCAATGAAAGGAATATCAGCTTACAATTATCACTGTAAGGAGTTAGGAGTAAGCGACGAATCTGTAGACGAATTCCTTACAAAAGGGCTATACACTACCCTAACCAATGTCAACTTTGATATCGGCGACCTTGTCCAATTGGCCCTTGATTCCGGTGAAGCCAACTTTAAGGTTATGAAGATGCTTAAGGAAGCCCACATTGAAAACTTCGGTGAGCCAGTGCCAGCTGAAGTAAAGGTAGGGGCTCAAGAAGGACCGGGAATACTTGTAACCGGCCACGACCTAAAGGCATTGGAAGAGCTTTTAAAACAGTGCGAAGGGACTGACGTAAAGGTATACACCCACAGTGAAATGCTTCCTGCCCACGGATACCCTGAGCTTGCAAAATACGAATCCCTTGCCGGTCAGCTAGGAGGCTCCTGGATTGACCAAAGGAAAGTCTTTGCTGATTACAATGTAGCCATCTTAGGAACAACCAACTGCGTATTGCCTCCTAAAGACGCTTATGCTGACAGATTATTCACCATGGACATAGTAAAGATTCCAGGTGCACAGGTAATTGAGGATTATGACTTCAAGCCTTTGATTGACAAGGCAATCGAATTGGGAGGACTTGAAGCGGAAGAGCTCTCCACCATTAGCACAGGTTTCGGATTAAGCACAATACTGTCCCTTGCACCTAAAATCAAGGAATTGGTACTTGAGGGCAAGATAAAAAGATTCTTCCTTGTAGCAGGATGTGACAGTCCAAACCCAAGAATGAGCTATTACAGAGAGTTTGTAGAGAATGTTCCAGAAGACTGCATAGTATTGACCTTAGCTTGCAATAAGTTCCGCTTCAACAATCTTGAATTGGGAGACATTGAAGGAATTCCTAGATTATTGGACTTAGGCCAGTGTAATGATGCAATTGTAGCAATCGAGCTTGCAGTAGCATTATGCGAGCTCTTTGAGATGGAGCTTAATGACTTGCCTTTAACAATTGTCTTAAGCTGGATGGAACAGAAGGCTGCTGCAATCCTTTGGACATTGCTATATCTTGGAAAGACTGACATGTTCATAGGACCGGTTCTTCCTGCATGGGCAAATGATGACATATTGAATGTTTTGGTTGAAAACTTCAATCTCACTCCAATATCAACCCCTAAGGAGGACATTAAAAAGGTTATGGGTTAATTTGCAGTATTACTTATATGCAAATAATTAATAATAAGAAAATAGATATATATTTTTATATATTTGATGACGAATAAGTGATAAGTCATTGAATATTTATTGATGATGAGTCATAAAATGATGAGTCATTGAATAATTAAATTAATGTTGAGTCTATGATGAAGTCAAGATATTTTCAATTATTGATTCATCATATGGCGAAATCATTAAATTTTTATAAAATTATCGGAAAAAAATAGTTAACTTAATTACATATGAGTTATAAAAATATAATTACAATTTAGGTTTTAGGATTTTTTGCTGGTTTAATGGGTTTCGCATTTGAATAATATTAGTTCACCCCCTTTTTTAAAACTTCCATTAATACTTCTATTAAAATTTTAAAGTTAATTGCCTGTTATTCTGGTACTTAAATCTTAAAACTTAGATTTGTCACTTGCTATTTTTTATTTCTTGTATATTGTTTTCTCATTTTTTCCCGATATTTTTCTAAATCTTCTTTCTAGATTATTTTCCTAGATATTTTTTCTAGATTTTCTAGATCATTTTTATTGATTAATTTAAATTATTTTTAAGGAGATATTTCTATGGATATTAAAGGAACTCCAATAAATGTAGAAGATATGATTCAATATCAAAAAGACTCTGTTGTAAGCATGGAAATTATAAAAAAAGAGCTTGGAACTGTAACCCTATTTGCATTTGACCAAGGCCAAGGATTAAGCGAACATAGCGCTCCTTTTGATGCCATGGTTCAAATAGTGGATGGAGAAGCTGAAATCACCCTTGCAGGTGAGCCTCATACAGTCAAAAAAGGCGAAATGATAATCATGCCTGCTAATGTCCCACATGCCTTGCAAGCAGTTAACATGCCGTATAAAATGGTCTTAACCATGATTAAATCAGATTAGGTCTTTTTATAATAACTGGATCCTATTTAATATTAATTTATTATTTTTTAATTTTTCATTTAATTCTTATTTTAATCTCTTTTTACTTTTTCATTAATTCAATCATTTCTTCTTGTCTATTTTTACTTTTTCATTACATCAATCGTTCTTTTTCCAATCTATTTTTCAATAAAAATTATAACTTTAATAAACATTACTTACTAAAATTATTGTAAGGAGAATAAATATTCGAAATCAAATTATTCTTATAATTAACAAATTGGAATGATATTATGAATAGCGATAATATAAAAAAAGGAGTTCAAAGAGCACCTCACAGATCACTTCTTCGTGCTTGCGGACTTAATGATAATGATTTTGACAAGCCATTCATCGGAATAGCAAACAGCTATACAGACATCGTACCTGGTCATATTCACCTTAGGGAACTTGTCGACTATGTAAAGGAAGGAATAAGAGAAGCTGGAGCTATTCCATTTGAATTTGACACCATGGCCATCTGTGACGGAATCGCCATGAACCATGACGGAATGAAATACTCACTTGCCTCAAGGGAAATCGTTGTAAGCACTGTCGAGAGCATGACCATGGGTCATTGCTTTGACGGACTTGTCCTCATGCCTAGCTGTGACAAGGTAGTTCCAGGAATGCTTATGGCAGCTGCAAGGCTTGACATTCCATCAATATTCCTAACAGGAGGTCCTATGGCTCCAAGCACTTACAAAGGAAAGAATGCAGACCTAATAACTGTGTTTGAGGCTGTCGGCGAACTCTCATCAGGAAAAATCACTGAAGATGAGCTTTTTGAATTGGAATCCTGTGCCTGCTCAGGTGCTGGAAGCTGTTCAGGCCTATTTACAGCAAACACCATGGCCTGCATTACCGAAACCCTTGGAATGAGCCTTCCATACTGTGCAACAACACTCGCCCTCTCAGAGGAAAAGAAGAAATTGGCAATAGAAACAGGAAAGAGAATTGTTGAAATGGTAAAGGAAGACTTAAGGCCATCCCAGATCATGACACAGGAAGCCTTTGAGAATGCAATTGCAATGGACATGGCCCTTGGAGGAAGCAGCAACACTGCACTGCATATTCCAGCCATCGCATATGAATTGGAGGAGAAGGGAGTCCATGCAGATTTGGACCTATTTGACCAGATAAGCGATAAGGTTGCACATATTGCACTTCTATCTCCAGCTGGCCAGGACACTATGGCAGACCTCCATAACGACGGAGGAATCCCAGCTGTCTTAAAGACAATCTCCTCTAAATTAGACACTTCAGTCATGACCTGTACAGGAAAAACCCTAGAAGAAAACCTAAAGGATGCAAGTGTCACAGGAAATGGCGTTATACACACTTTAGACGACCCAATCCACGAAGCAGGCGGACTTACTGTACTCAAGGGAAACCTTGCTCCTAACGGCTCAATCGTAAAGTCTGCAGCAGTTCCAGAGGATCTTATGCATCTTAAGGGACCGGCTAAGGTCTACAACAGCGAAGAGGAAGCTGTGGAAGCAATATTCGACCATCAGCTTAAGGAAGGAGACATCCTTGTAATAAGATGCGAAGGACCTAAGGGAGGCCCTGGAATGAGGGAGATGCTTAACCCTACCTCAGCAATTATGGGAATGGGAATAAAGAATGTAGGACTAATCACAGACGGACGCTTTTCAGGTGGAACAAGAGGCCCTTGCATAGGCCACGTATCTCCTGAAGCAATGAGCGGAGGTCCTATTGCAGCCCTTAAGGACGGAGACATAATTGAAATAGACATAGCAAATGGAAATTTAAGCGTAGAGCTATCTGATGAGGAAATCAAAGAAAGAATAGAGAAAGCCGACCTACCAGAAAAGAAGGTAAAAGGATGGCTTAACATCTACAGACGTTCCGTATCCTCAGCAGACGAAGGAGCTATCTTAAGATAGTTCCATCCCCTTAATTTTTCATTATTTTTATTAACTCTTTTTTATTCATTCTTTTTTATCTTTTACATACTCTCTAGTTATACATAGACTTTTTCAGTTTATACATAACCCTCTTTTTAGTCTAGTTGACAACAGGTATAAAAAAAATTTTTGGTCAAGGTTTTTGGCCGAAGGCCAAAAAGCTTGAAGATTAAATTTAAATATCTTATCAAAGATAATATTTATATTATATATTGATTGTTTTTTCAATATTTTTGATACTGATCATTCAATTTATATAATTTTTAAATAATTTATTTCAATAAGTTATTCAATAAGATGATAAGCTATTTGAATTTTTTTCAATAAGTTTTTCAATAAGATGATAAGCTATTTGAATTTTATTTAATAATTTATTTAATAATTAATGTTTATTTTAATATTTAAGAATAAGTAAGGTGTTATTTTTGGAAATAGATATGAAAGAAATTGCTATTTATCTCATCCTTATCATAATTGTTCTTATTGCCGCACAACACTTAAATGTAGTTGTCTCAGGTAGTATGGAACCTGTTATGTATAGAGGAGATATTGTAGTACTTCAAAAAGCTAATTTATTTGGAATACATGAATTCGACCCTCACGATGTTCAAGTAGGGGATATAGTTGTTTATAATGCCGCTTGGTATGACAGCCCAGTTATCCATAGGGTTATAAACACTGCAGAGATCAATGGAACTACCTGCTTTGAGATAAAGGGAGATAATAACAATAAATCGGACCCTTATTGGGTGACTCCAGAGCAGATTACAGATAGAGTCATTACAATTAATGGCCAACCATTGGTAATTCCTAAAATAGGATATATCACTTTATGGGTTAAAGGTCTTTAATTAATATTCTTTGTTTATTTTAATTTTATAAATAATTAAAATGATGTTTTTTAAATTAACTGTTGGTTTAATTAGTCGTTATTTTAATTATTTTAATTAAAATTTTTTTCAAGAAATTGTTTTTTGATGCTTATTTTAAAATGAAATTTATTCTTATTTGAATTGCTAGAAACTTACTTTTATATTGCATTTTTAGCATATTGTTTAAAAGCAGTATTTGTATTGCATTTTTTAATGCTGACTAATTTATAATATTTATTAAATGTTTGGTGTTTAGATGTATTTTAAAATAAAGACTGAAGCTGAAGAGGCTTTAAGAAAGGCAGTCGACCAGTTTGACTGTGAATTTGATGAGGAAATTAAATTGGAGTTTCCTCCTAATCCTGAATTAGGTGATTTGGCAAGTACAATTTCATTCCAATTAGCTAAATTGCTTCGCAAGGCTCCTAATTTAATTGCTCCTGAAGTGGTTGAAAAAATCGAGCTTCCAGAGATTTTTGAAAGGGTGGAAGCTACAGGTCCTTATGTAAACTTCTTCATTAATCATGACATCTTTGCAAAGCAGCTATTGGACTCTGTTGATGAGGATTATGGTCAATTGGCTGCAGTAGATGAGAAGATCATATTGGAACACACCTCTGCAAACCCTAACGGTCCGTTGCATATTGGTCATATCAGAAACTCTGTAATCGGAGATTCATTAAGGAGATTGCTTACAAAGGCAGGATATAATGTGGATACCCAATATTATGTCAATGATATGGGAAGGCAGTTGGCCATGATTGTATATGGTATGGAAGAGCTTGGATTGAAGCTTGAGGACCAGCCAGCTTCCAAGATTGACCACAAGGTGGGAGAGCTTTACTTCAAGGTAAACCAAATGATTAAGGAAGATGAAAGCTTGAACGATGGCGTTGATGCAACTATCCGCAAATATGAAGGCGGTCCAAGCGAGCTTGATGAGAAGTTTGAATATGCTGTCAACAGCTGCCTTGAAGGTGTAAAGGAAACCTTGAAGAGAATGAATGTAAAGCATGACGCCTTTGTATGGGAAGGACAGTTCGTTAGAACTGGCATTGTAGACAACCTTACCCAAGAGCTTTATGACATTGGATATGCAAGGCAGGAAGAGGTTTTATACCTTGACTTAAGCGAATTCGACATTCCTAAGGAGCTAGTCCTTAGAAGGGCAGATGGAACTTCCCTTTACTCTACAAGGGACATTGCTTATCACATTTATAAGTCTAAAAACTGTGACAAGATCATTGACATATTCGGCTCTGACCATAAGCTTGCAGCAAGGCAGGTGGAGCTTGCACTTGAGATTCTTGAGGAAATCGAGCCAAACAGCGATAAGATTGAAGTCATTTTCTATGAGTTCATTACCTTGCCTGAAGGTTCCATGTCCACAAGAAGAGGAGTCTTCATCTCTGTGGATGAGCTTATGGATGAGGCTGTTAGAAGGGCAACTGAAGAGATTATTTCTCGCAGACCGGACCTTGATAAGGAAACTATCGATAAGATTGCTGAAGAGATTGGTATCGGCGCAATCAGATATTACATTGCAAGGCTCTCTCCTGAAAAGCACATAACATTCAAGTGGGATGAGGCCTTAAGCTTTGAGAGAGGATGCGCTTCAATTCAATATGCCCATGCAAGAGCATGCAAATTGCTTAAGAAGGCTCAAGAGGAAAAGGGCATTGATTTAGCTGACTTGACTGTTGAGGATACTTGGTCCTTGGATGAAAACGAGAAGGAGCTTGTTAAGTTGATTGCAAAATTCCCAAGTCTTGTGGAAGACTCTGCTAAGATTAGAAGGGTCCATCCTATTGCTCAATACTGTCAGGACTTGGCTAGCGCATTCAATAGGTTCTATAAGGCAGAGCAGGTAATTGGCTCTGATGTGGAAAATGCAAGGCTTCTTTTGGTTGAAAAGTCTAGAATCACTCTTAGGAATGCTCTTGACCTTTTAGGTGTGAGTGCGCCTGATATGATGTAGCCAAACTTTTCCGAGCCTTCGGCTCGCAAAAGTTTGATCAAAATGTTTATTTATTATTTGGTTTTATCTTCGTTTAGAAGGGAATTCAACTTTTTTTAAGGAGAGGAAATCTCTCCACTATTTTTTCATTTTTTAACACTTTTTTTAATTCTTATTTGATTAAATTATTGCTTTTTTTAATGCCTTAATATGTGCTTTTTTAAAATTAGTTATTTATATTTTGTTTTATTGCAAATTTTTAAATCTTATATATAAATCTTTGTTCGCAAATTGCGAACATGTATATATAAAGGATTGTTCGCAAATTGCGAACACATTTATAAGGGTTATATAAAAACGAATTTTTTTTTTGAATGAAAAATAAATTTCCAGATATTGCTATTTTCTTCAAAAATCTAATATTAAAGTTTCATTTATAACGAACTATTTATTTTTTCATAAAAAAATAATTATTATAAAATATTTAAAATACTTTATAATAATTTTAATTTATTTATTTATTCTTTTAACAATTCTTCTACTCTTTCTTTAGCCTCTACAACTTCAGAGTCGGTATTGTCATATTCTAAGAATTTATTATAGTTCTTTAAAGCGCTGTCATACTTTTCTCTGTCCTCTTGGATTATGCCTATTTCATAGTAGGAGTAGTAGTATTCTGGGTTTAATCCCAATGCAAGGCTGAATGCTTCAAGAGCGTCGTCATCTTCACCGATTGCATGCAATGAGACTCCTTTGTTGTGGTATGCGTTTTCAAGCTCGAATATGGTTTCATATGGGTTTTCGCTATACCTTTCTATAGCTTCCTCAAGGCTGTCGATTGCCTTTTGGTACTGTTCAAGCTTGATTAGACAGCTTCCCTTTAAAAATAGAATGTTAGCGTTATATCTTTCCTTTTGAAGAGCCTTGTCATATGTTTTTAAGGCGTCATTGTATCTTTGGTGGCCTTCAAAGATATATCCTTTGCTCATAAGGTCATAGACCTCTTCCACTTCAGTGTTCATAACATCATCATATACCTTTGAGGCATCATCGAATTTTTCCATAAGCTCTAGGGTGTTTCCCTTTGATATCAGTGCTGAAAGATTGTTTTCGTCCAACTCTAAAGCCTTGTCAAAGCATTCCAATGCCTTTTCATATTCTTCGGTAACTGTTAATACTGTACCCTTTTGAATGTATTCTTGAGCTGTGGTTGGCTCTATATCAAGCATTGCATTCATGTCATTTATGATTTTCTCTTCATCAAGTTCCATAGCACTTCCGGGCTGGATTGCAAAGTCATCTGATGCTTCTTCACCTTCAACATCTTCGTTTTGAGCCATTATGTTTTGAAACTCGATAGAGTTCATTAAAATATTTGCAACTTCAGGGTACTTATCTATGATAATGTCCATATAATGTGCTGCATCTTCCTTATTGTTCTCGTTCAGCGCAACTGTGATCTTGTTTACCAAATGCTCCAATGCAGGGTCGTTAAATTCCATTTTCCCACCTTTTTTACCTAAATACTATTTTTTTTTATGAATTGATAAATTTTATTTTTTATAATCGATTAATAATTGATGAGGGTAATAATTTAGTCTTTTCATCTGTTTTAAGATAATTCTATTTGATTTTACTTTTTAAAAGCTTTTTAACAACTTATTATATAATTTTTATAAGTCTTTTTTTAGTTCTTTAACAGTTTATTTATACAATTCTTTTAAGAAGTAATATAAAACAGCCTTTTGAGCATGCATTCTGTTTTCAGCCTGATCGTAGACAACAGAATGAGGTCCGTCAATCACTTCAGCGCTAACCTCTTCTCCTCTTATTGCAGGCAAGCAGTGCATGAATATGACATCATCATCAGCCATATCAATAAGATTTTGATTTACTTGGTAGTCCTTAAAGTCTGCTCTTCTTTTTTCAGATTCCTCTTCATCTCCCATGCTTACCCATACGTCAGTATAGATTACATCTGCGCCGCTTACTGCTTCTTCTATATCTGATGTGATTGTTATTGTGGAATTGTTAGCTTTAGCATATTCTTTAGCCTTTTTGGTAATTTCTTCATTAGGCCTATATTCATCAGGGCATGCTATAGCCATATCCATTCCTAAACATCCGCAGATAAGCAGTAGTGAGTTACAGACATTGTTTCCGTCACCTACATAAACGAATTTTCCATCGAATCCACCCTTATGCTCCTTTACGGTGAGCATATCTGCCAATGCTTGGCATGGGTGCTCAAGATTGGTAAGGCCGTTTATAATTGGAACGTCTGACTCTCTCTCGAGCTCTATGACATCGTCATGTTCGATTGCCCTAATCATTATTACATCTACAAATCTGCTTAAGACTTTAGCGGTGTCCTTAATAGGCTCTCCTCTGCCTAATTGGATATCATTTGTAGATAAGAACAGTGCAGTTCCACCTAATTCATACATTCCAACTTCAAAAGAGACTCTTGTTCTTGTAGAGGACTTTTGAAAGATCATTGCTAGCTTTTGGTCCTTAAGGGGCTTTTCTTCGATTTTGCCTGCCTTAAAGTCACTTGCAATATTGAGTATTGTTTCTACTTCTTCTTCTATATCACAGACTGATAAAAGACTTCTCATATACTATTTCCCCATCGATTTTGATAATAAATATGATATTATTTCTTCATAGAAATTTAAATATTTGTTTTTAAATATTATTAAAACTTTCTATCATTAACCATTGATTGTTTGGTATTTAAGATGTTTGGTTTCTTTAATTTGATTTTAAAGATTATATCTTTATTGATTTAATTTATTAGGAAAAATTTAAATTTATTTTTAAAAATAGTGGCTCATATATTTATATTTAATAAATCTCTATTAGCGGTTTAATAATGTATGGCTGTGGTTGTTGATGTTTAAAAGTAAGAATCCATTTTAGTAGTCGCTAAGTGTCTTTTGCTTGGAATCATGGTCCTGTTCTGCTCTAATGTTTTCCTCTCTTGCTAATTTTACAAGTCTTCTTTGGTAAATTAGGGCTTTTTTAAATTCATTTTTATCATTTAAGTAGCTAATCATTTCTTTTAAGCCTTTCATCTCATCTTCTATGCTATAATCTGAAATTAATTCGGTATCATCTTTTGATTTTAGGGCGTTTTTTGAATCGGATTGGTCTGAATCATCCTCTTCATTTTCTTTAATGCTTTCTTCCTTAGAATCTGTAGATTTTTTAGGCTCTAAAAACTGTCTAATCTTTGAAATGATTGCTTCAATATTAAAATTGGAATTGGCTAATAGTTCAAGTGAGTTTGGCAGGATAAGGTCCAGATATTGATAGCTTGTCTTTTTGACATTGTATATGAATTCTAACAAGTCGGAATTTGCTTTAAATGGCTCCTTATTTTCAGCCTTATTGTCCTTAGCCATTTCATTTAAAACAAGGATAGTCTCTAAATTGTCAACCAATAGGCCTCCGGCGAGATAGGTTCCAACCTTTCTCTCATCAGCCATATTTTGAGAGTTCAATTCTAGATAATTGTCTAAAGTGTTGTAAAGCTTTAGAAGCTCTATCTCTTCATCCCTTTCTATAAAATCAGTAATTTTGCTTTTGTTTTCATTGATTTCATTGATGAATGTGTCGTTATTGTATAGATTGACTAATATGTCTATTTTAAGTTGGATTAATGTTTCTTCAGATCTTTCGTTGTCTAAATAGCTGTCACAGACTTTTAAGGCCTTTATGTATTTACCTTGCCTTTCCAGTTTTTTGGCCTTTTTGATTATTGTATTCTTTGATTTAGCTTGTTTAGACATAAAGATCACACATTCATTCATCTAAAAGTATTAGTTAGTTAATTAGTCTGAAACTAATTAACTAGAACTTTTTTATTAAAGTTTACGAATATCTTTTTAATTTATTCGTTTCTAATTGCTTCCATATGGTCTATACGTTTTTGGATTAACGCTTCGGTACCAACGTCCCTTCTATGGTAGACATTTCCTTCAACAAGACCACAGGCTTCTTCAGCTATCTTTTCAGCTTCAGCGATTGTATCGCCTTGAGCTACAATTCCCAATGCACGGGAGCCTGAAAGGTGGACTCCGTCATCCTCTTGGCTTACTGCAGCATAGAAGACCTTTGCTCCAAGAGCTTCGATAGCCTCTTCATCAATTTCAATAAGCTCTCCTGCATGTGGAGTGTCTGGGTATCCGTCTGGAACTATGTATTTGCAGACAGAAGCCTTGTCTTCAAATTCGACATCTTCTAGCTTGCCGTCGACGATGGCCTTACATACGTCAACCATAGGGGTCTTTAAGAGAGGAAGCACGTTCATTGCTTCAGGGTCACCGAATCTTGCATTGTATTCAATGAGCTTAGGGCCGTCTTTTGATAGCATGAACTGGCCGTATAGGATTCCTTTGTATGGGGTTGTTTCCTTAGCTATTGCCTTTAAGGTCTCTTTCATAATGTCGACAGCCTCATCATAGTCCTCTTGAGTGAGGAAAGGCAATAATCCTCCAACATCAGAGTATGAGCCCATTCCACCGGTGATTAATCCTTGGTCGTTTTCGAATGCATGTGGGTGGTCCTGTGCTGCAGGCATTGCAGCTAGGTTTTCCCCATCGCAGAATGCTTGGATGGTGAACTCCTCTCCAACCACTTTCTCTTCGATGATTACTTGTGCAAATCCACCCATTGCATTGTCCATAACTTCTTTTGCATAGGCTTTTGCATCTTGATTATCTTTAAGGTGGTCTCCTACGATTTTTACACCTTTACCACCAGTTAAACCTACAGGCTTTACTACAACATCCTTTTCATAGGTATCAAGGAATGCGCTGATGTCTTCGTAGTTGTCAAATACCTTGTAGGTTAAAGATCCTTTAATTTGGTATTTTTCAAATAGGTTTCTCATGAATGACTTGTCAGTTTCAATTCTTGCTGATTCCTGTGCCGGTCCGACACAAGGGACTCCAACCGCTTCTAAAGCGTTTACGATTCCTTTTCCAAGAGGAGCTTCAGGTCCGATAACTGCCAATTCGATTTCATTTTCCTTTGCGAATTTGGCAACTTCGTCAACTTCCCCTTCATCTCCTTTTTTAAAGGTGGAAATCTTGCTTATTCCAGGGTTGTTCTTGCTCATATAAGCGTATAAGTCTACATCATCTTTTAATGCATCACAGATTGCATGTTCTCTTGCACCGGTTCCAACAACTAATACTTTCATTTTTATTTCTCCATTTAAGAGTTTTTTAAGCAATTGATTATTTTCCAGTTTAGAAAATATCATTATATTTTACTTTGTATTTGATAATATATTAAGTTTCAAATTTTTAATATATGTTAATATTTATATCTATCTTAAGATAAATATTATTATATTACAAATTTTTAAATTATTTGTTAGGATAGATTTTTCTGTTTTGATTAATTTGAAATATCAATTTTATATTAGATATTCTCTAATTTGAAATATCAATTTTTTATTGGATTTCTCTAATTTGAATCTATAATTTTTAATTAGAGGATTATTTCTAATAAATCTAAAACTTATCAGATTTTTAATTTGAATGGTTTTATTAATTTAAATCTATCTAGATTGAATTTATTAATTATTTTACAATTAAAAAAATCAAACTTATTGAATTATTAAAAAAAGAAGGACGGTTGAAAATGAGAGGCGGAGACGCTATTATAAAAGCTTTAATGGATAAAGGTGTTGACACCATATTCGGTTACCCTGGAGGAACCGTTATTCCATTCTATGACATGCTATATGACTCAGACTTAAGACATATACTTGTCAGACATGAACAATGTGCGGCACATGCCGCTGAAGGTTATGCAAGAGCTTCCGGCAAGGTTGGTGTCTGCTTGGCCACTTCCGGACCTGGTGCAACCAATCTGGTCACTGGTATTGCAAATGCATATATGGATTCATCTCCTATAATTGCAATTACCGGGCAAGTGGTAAGCAATCTGATTGGAAATGATGCATTTCAGGAAGTGGACATCATAGGTATAACCATGCCTATCACAAAGCATTCCTACCAGCCAAAGGATGCAAATGACATTCCAAGCATTATAAATACAAGTATTGAAATTGCTTCGACAGGCAGAAACGGACCTGTATTGATTGACGTTCCAAAGGAAGTCCAAGAGATGGAATTAGATGAATATGTCCTTGGAACCATTCCTACCCCTGGATATAAGCCTAGCGTAAAAGGAAATGATAAGCAAATAGCTAAGGCAGCTAAAATGCTTTTGGAGGCTGAAAAGCCTATAATATTAGCAGGTGGAGGTACAATCCTTGCAGATGCATCATCTGAGCTTAGGCAAGTTGCAGAGCTTGTCAATGCGCCTGTTGCAACAACCCTTATGGGTAAGGGAGTCATCGATGAGAAGGATGACTTGTCTATCGGCATGCTTGGAATGCATGGAAAGCAGGTGGCAAATCAGTCTGTAAATAAAAGTGACTGCCTGCTTGCAGTGGGAGTCAGATTCTCTGATAGGACCACTGGAAAATTAGAGAAGTTCATGCCTGATGCTCAAGTGATTCATATTGATATAGATCCTGCAGAGATTGGAAAGAACGTTCCAGTTGACTTGCCTATTGTAGGGGATGCTAAGATAGTCCTTGCCAAATTGGCTGATGAATTGGCCAGCTCCAGATTTGCTGAAGAGTTTGATGATGATGAATTGTCTGGCTCCAAGATTATTAAGGGACTGATGGAAAATGATTTGGCTAAGGAATTATACAAGAGCAAATTAGTCAAGGAAATTGAAAGCTCCAAGTTTAAGGAGAATTATGAATTCAATTATGACAGTTACAGCCCTTGGCTCAAGTCAGTTGTTGACTTTAAGAATGCTACAATCCCAAGGGTTAGCTATAGCGACATTCCTTTAAAGCCACAGCAGGTAATCAAGGAAATCGCAAGCTCCATTACAGATGATACAATCGTAACAACTGATGTAGGTATTCATCAGATGTGGGCGGCACACTTCTTAGACATTTCAAAGCCTCGCAAGTTCATCTCTTCCGGAGGTCTTGGAACCATGGGATTCGGCCTTCCGGCAGCTATCGGCGCTAAAGTTGCATGTCCGGATGATGCAGTCCTTGCCATTGTAGGTGACGGAGGATTCCTTATGGTCTCCCAAGAGCTTGCAACAATCAAGGAGCATGACATTCCGGTTGTAATTGCAATGCTCAACAACAGAAAGTTAGGTATGGTATATCAATGGCAGAATAAGATGTATGATAAGAGATACTCTGAAACTGACATGGGAAACACTCCAGACTTTGTTAAATTGGCTGAAAGCTATGGAATCAATGCTGTGAAAGTCGAGGAAGTTGACAAGACTCAAGAGGTATTATCCAAGGCACTTAAGGACAATGAAGCCATTCTATTGGACATCACCGTTGAGAAGGATGAGTTTATTCCAATGTTCCCGCCAGGCGGAGCTATAACAGACCTTCTTGGTGAGTATAAATATGAAAGCGATGTTAAGAACGTTGACTTAGAGCAAAAGGAATCAGAAGATTCTCAAACCGTTGAAGGGGGAAAATAGATGAGGGAAAAGTCTCATGTTATTAGTACTTTGGTTGAACACAAGCCAGGTGTGCTTCAGAAAGTTGCAGGACTGTTAAACAGACGTGGATTTAACATTGACAGCATCACTGTCGGAGCATCTGAAGTTGAAGGCTTGGCCAGAATGGTTTTTGTTGTAAAAGGTGATGAAAAGGTTCTAGAACAGGTCATCAAGCAATTGCACAAGCTTGTTGAAGTTGTTAAGATTAAGGACCTTGATCCTGAATATGTTTTAAAAAGAGAGCTCTGTCTTGTTAAGGTAAAGACAACAAAGGAAAAGTCTAGATCTGAGATAATCGAGTATGCAGACATCTTCAAGGCAAAGATCATTGATGTATGTGATGATTTCATTACAATGGAGGTCACTGGCAATCCTGAGAAGATTGATTCCTTCTTGAGATTGCTTAAGCCTTTTGGAATTAAGAAGATTGCTCGTACAGGGCCTACTGCTATTGCGAGAGGGCATCACTAACTCAAGCTTTTTTGGCCTTCGGGTGAAAAAACCTTGACCAAAATTTTTTCTCTAGTTGGGAGTATCTTGCTCTTAACTTCTTCTTTTTTTATTAAACCTTAATTTTTCTTTGTTTATATTATTTACCTATTATAATTTTCTTTTTTTTATTTTAAACTCTTTTTATCTTTTCCACTAATTTTATTCTATTAAGTTTTTTAGCTTGTTTTTTCATTCTTATCATATTAACAAATTTTATAAACTATTAAATTAAATATATTAAACATTATATTTAATACTAAAATTAGAAAATCACTACTAATTTCTATTGAATATATCTTGGCTATTGGCTTAAGGATTAGTTATTTATTAGCCATTGGCTTAAATAATTTTACAAATTTATTAAAAACTAAAAAGGAGTTATTAAAATGAAAATGTATTATGATGACGATGTTGACGCTGAAGTTGTTGCAGATAAAACCATTGCAGTAATCGGATACGGAAGTCAAGGACGTGGTCAATCTAGAAACATGGCTGACAGCGGATTGAATGTTATTGTCGGTCTTAGAGAAGGAGGTTCATCCTGGCAAAAAGCTATTGATGATGGAATGAATGTTAAAACCATAGAAGAAGCTGCAGAAGCTGCAGACATCATTCACATCTTACTTCCAGATGAAACCCAAGAAAAAGTATATAAAGAACAAATCGCTCCTTATGTTGAAGCTGGAAACACAATTTCATTCTCTCACGGTTACAACATTCACTTTGGATTAATCCAACCTGGAGAAGACGTAAACATTGTAATGTTTGCACCAAAAGGCCCTGGTTCCAGAGTAAGAACCACTTATCTTGAAGGATTCGGAATTCCTGGTCTTGTCGCTATTGAGCAAGACGCTACTGGAGACGCATTGCAACTTGCATTAGGTATGGCAAAGGCTGTAGGCCTTACCAGAGCAGGTGTCATTGAAACCACATTTAAGGAAGAGACTGAAACAGACCTCTTTGGTGAACAGACCGTTTTATGCGGTGGTCTCACTGCACTTATCAAGGCAGGATTTGAAACTCTTGTAGAAGCTGGATACCAACCAGAAATCGCTTACTTTGAAACCTGTCACGAAGTCAAATTGATTGTAGATGACATCTATGAAAACGGTATGGCTGGAATGTGGCATGATGTAAGTAACACTGCTGAATATGGTGGATTAACCAGAGGAAACAGAGTTATCACCGATGCAACCAAAGCAGAAATGAAAGCAATCTTAGGGGAAATCCAAGACGGCACATTCAAAAAAGAGTTTGCTGATGAAAACGCTACTGACGCAGCTAACTTAAAGGAAATGAGAGCTGCTGAAGAAAGAGAAACCATTGAAGTCGTTGGTAAAAGATTAAGAATTGCTTGTGGTTTACAGAAAGAAGATGAATAATTCCACCTTTTCCGACCCTTCGGGTCGCAAAAGCTGGACCAAAATATTATTTCAGTTGGGAGTTTATCTCTCTTCTGTTTTTTACTTTTTTTAGACTGTATGGTCTTATTTTTTTAATTTAACACACTTGAACTTTTTTTATAGAATTTATGAGCTTTTTCTAATTTTCTTTTTAAATTCTTTGTTTCAATGATAGATAAGAATAAGTTGATAGTTATTCATAGTGTGAATACTTATTCTATATGTGAATAAGTCGAATAATTATTCTTTGTGTGAATAATTATTCATAGTGTGAATACTTATTCTATATGTGAATAATTTTTAAAATTTATATAAAACTTTTTAAACTATGTGCTATAAATTAATTAACTAATTAGTCTAATTAATTTATTTAAATTATTTTAATTATTATTTCAAACGTTAAGTGATAAAAATGGTATATGTAGGTATGGATCATGGAACTACTGGGATTTCATTTGCTATAATGGATGATGAGAAAGTTCTTGATGTTTTTAAGATATCTAGAGAAGATAGTAAGGCTGGAAGAGTTTCAGCTATTGAAGAATTGTCTAAACGCATTGATTTAGAAGATATTGACTTAATGATTATTACTTATGCTATGGGAGATGGAATAAGCACTATTCTTCCTATGGAAAAGGTTGAAAATAGAGGAATACTCTCCATTGGAGGTGCCGGCAAGGTAACTGGAGGGGGAACATCTGTCTATAGTGAGATAGAGAATGCTAATCTTCCGGTTTTAATGATTCCAGGTTTGCATAAGGATTGTGATTGGCTTGACCCATTGTTTAGGGCAGCATATTCCCACCATGCAAGTCCTGAAAAGGTAAGCATTGTATATAATGCCTATCTTGAGACCCAATGGGAGAATATGGTAGTGGCTGACATCAGCTCCAATAGTGTTGACCTTCTTATTGAGGATGGCAAGATCAAGGGAGCCATTGATGCCTGTTGCGGTGCAATGGGTATTGTTCATGGGCCATTGGACCTTGAAATGATTAGAGACATTGATGAGGGAAAAAGAACTGCCAATGAATGTTTCTCACATGCAGGAGCTGTTAAGATAGCTAATGTTGATAATAAGGTTGCATTGATGAAGGATGAGCTATTGGAAATGTATTCCAAAGGGGACGAGAGGGCTGTTTTGGCTATTGACACAATGATTATGACTGTGGCTATGGAGATTGCAGGTCTTATTGCAGTTAGCAAGAATGAGATAGATGGAATTGTTCTTACAGGTTCTATGGGTTCTATGAAAGAGCCTGTTGACTTTGAGGCTGGATTGAATAAGTACTTTAAGAATAAGTATGAGACTAGGATTATTTCATCTGAATCTGGAGCTATCGGTGCAGCACAGATAGCAAGAGACATCTTCAATGGAAAAAGAGATATTATGGGTATAAAAGTGGACTATTAGTCTCTTTTTTTACTTTTTATTGCATTTTTAGATGCAATTATTATTTTAATTTATTTTTTACTTATTTTTTTTTTATTGCATATTCTTATATGCAATTCTTTTTTTAATTTATTTTTTACTATTTTTTATATCTATTTTTAAAAAGAGTATTTTTATATAATAATTTGCTTTATTTTTTATATCTATTTTTAAAAAGAGTATTTTTATATAATAATTTGCTTTATTTTTTATATCTATTTTTAAAAAGAGTATTTTGCCCTATTTATCGTTTTTAAAGAAATAATAGGTATAGAATTAAGTTTTATAATTTTCCCTTTGAGTGGTTCTATTTTTGCAACGAGTTATTAATGCCTTATTTTGATTTTAGGGGGTGAAATGTTCGTATTTTGGATTGGAAGATATATTACTTTATTTGATTATTCTATACCTTATTATTCCTTTCTGCTCTTCGATGGATGATCTAGCAAATGGAAAGGGGATCCATTGCTTTGGTATTACTTTTTCCTTGGATTTTATAGAGGTTTTTCTTGCCGTTTTCAATGATTTTTTCTTTTATAGTGTGAGAGAATACCAGAGTGAATGTTTTTCATTCGAAGAGCAATTATCTATTCAGTTTTTCTAAATAGGCCCTATTTCATTAGGGACTTTTCGTGTTTATTGCAATGGAAGATATTTTTCAATGACCGTTTGAAAATTCCATTGCTATTTTATAATTTGTAACAACTAGTATATAAGTCTTTATTTTTGATTCTAAGTTTTAACAATCTCATACAACTTTATCAAAGTCATATCAATTTAGTATTCTTAATTTAAAATTGATTTCATTTCGTAAAATTGATTTGAAAGTGTTAAATTGATTTCATTTCGTAAAATTGTCGTGACTTCGTAAAATTGATGTCATCGTGTGAAATTGCTTTGTTCGTAAGAAATTTAACTAATTTTTAAAAGCTTTAAAATAATTTATTTTTTAATTTAAGTTTCTTATATGTTTAAAAAATTATATTAAGATTTCATTCATGTTTAATAAATTAAAAATAAATTATAATAAATTTATATATCTATTAAGCATAAATTTATAGTTTTTAAAAGATTAAAAATAGTTCTATATGTTTATAAACCAAATAAGACTTAATAAATTCGTTAAAAAAATTTGCAAAAAAAAGTTTAGTTTTATTAAAATTTTAAGATTTTTTTCTATGAAATTATAAAATTGTGCTGTTTTTCCTAAAAGTAGATAAAAATTTTGGTCAAGGTTTTTTGGCCGAAGGCCAAAAAAGCTTGGCTATAAAAGAATACTCCCAACCAAAACAATTACTCCTACTATCCAACAATAGTAAGCAAATATGTCTAAGCTCTTTTCCCTTACTATCTTAAGCAAGAAGCTAATTGCAAAGTATCCTGAAATGACTGCTACGATAAATCCAACTAAACATGCACCAATCTCTATATTGCCTCCGCTTAGATCTTTCAATTGAACTACAGCAGCACCTAAGATTGCTGGAATTGATAGGATAAAGCTGAATTTGGCAGCAAATTCCTTGTCTAGTCCTGCAAATAATCCGGCAGCTATTGTGGTTCCTGAACGTGAAAGACCTGGCAATACTGCTATTGCCTGTCCGCATCCCATAAGCAATGCTTCTTTGATGGTTATGTTTTGAACATCAATTTTTCCACTGTTCATTCTTTGGGATACATATAAAAGACATCCTGTTATAAGAAGCAAGAATGCAGGTATGGTCAATCCTGTAAACATTTCCTCTATAATGTCATTGAATAGGATTCCTACAACTCCAACAGGGATTGTGGCAATGATTGTAAGCCATGCAAGCTTCTTATAAGGGTCCCTTCTGATTTCTGGAATGAAATTTCCATCCCTTAAATCCAATAGGCTATAGAAGAATCCTTGAATCATTTGAATAATATCGCTAAAGAAGTATACAAATACTGCTACAAGGGTTCCTACATGCAATAAGACATCAAAGGCAAGTGGAACATTGCTTAATCCTAATGCTTGTTGAATAAATATTAAATGAGCAGAACTACTTACAGGTAGAAATTCAGTTAATCCTTGGACAAGTCCAATGATTATTGCTTGTAAAATATCCATTTATTCACCTTTTTGATTATTGAGATTTAATTATTTCTTATTTTTTATATTAAACTTTTTTTATCAATGTTAAAAAAGTCAATTAAATCTCTTTTTAAAATAAAAAATTTATAAATTTAATATTAATTAAAAACTAAAGATTATAATTTTTTAGTCTTAAGTTTTATAAAGCTCTCTAAAGACTTAAAAATAAAAAATAATTAACTTATGTCTATTCAACATAAGTTAACCAGTTATGAATGTCTTCGCTTCTTCCGTTTACTGCGTCGAAGTATTTTTCTTGTAACTCTTTAGTTACAGGGCCTCTTGATCCGATTCCAATTTGTCTGTTGTCTATTGCACGGATTGGAGTAACTTCAGCAGCGCTTCCGGTGAAGAATACTTCATCTGCAAGGTATAACCTTTCTCTTGAGATGGTTTCTTGGGAGACTTCATATCCTAAGTCTTTAGCAATGGTCATAATGCTGTCTCTAGTGATTCCTTGAAGGATGGAAGAGCCTAAGTCAGGGGTTACGATCTTGCCTTTTTCAACTATGAATATGTTTTCTCCACTTCCTTCTGCAACATGGCCGTGGTAGTCTAATTGAATTGCTTCATCGTAGCCGTGTTCACCTGCTTCAAGGTTTGCAAGCTGAGAGTTCATATAGTTAGCTGCAGCCTTTGCAAGAACAGGTAAGGTACCTGGTGCTGGTTTTCTCCAGGTGGAAATACCAATGTTTGCACCTTGTTCCATTTCTTCTTCTCCTATGTATGCCCCCCATTCCCATACAGCAATGGTGGTTTCAACAGGACAGTTTAATGGGTTTACACCTAATTCGCCAAATCCTCTGTAGGTTATTGGACGAATGTAACAGCTTTTTAAGTTGTTTACTTTGATTGTTTCTATGATAGCGTCACAGATTTCCTCTTCAGTAAATGGAATGTCCATCTTATAGATTTTAGCAGAATCAAATAATCTGTGTACATGATCTTGAAGACGGAATACTGCAGGTCCGTTTTCAGTTTCGTAACATCTAATTCCTTCAAATACAGCAGATCCATAATGGATTACGTGGGAAAGAACGCTGATTTTAGCATCTTTTAATGCAACAAATTCCCCATCCATCCATACTTTACCATTTTCATCAAATGCCATTTTTTCACCTTTTTAATTATTAAAATGTATTGTAGTTTAAATATGAATATTTTTTTAGAATTATTTGGAAAAATTCTTTATTTTTTAATATTTTGCTTTTTAAAATTGATTTAAAGAATTCTTTAGTTTTTATTAAAATAATTCCTTTATTAATTATTTATTACTTATAATTTAAATATATTGCTTAATAATAAGGTTTTTTATAGACTTTTTATTATTTTAATCTCAATTATCTGATTTTTAATTTTCTTTTTATTTTAAAAAATTTCATTCATCGAAAGTTTTAAATAATAGGTTAACTATATTTATAATGTAGTATGGTTCCGTGGTCTAGGGGTATGATATCTCGCTTACAACGAGAGGATCGTGAGTTCGAATCTCGCCGGAACCACTTAAATTCTTTTTTTATTCATTTGTATTTCAATGGTTCCGTGGTCTAGGGGTATGATATCTCGCTTACAACGAGAGGATCGTGAGTTCGAATCTCGCCGGAACCATTTTTTTTTAAACTATTTTTCTAAATCTTTATAATTTAAGTTATTTTAGTTATTTTTTTTAAACTATTTTTCTAAATCTTTATAATTTAAGTTATTTTAGTTATTTTTTTTAAACTATTTTTCTAAATCTTTATAATTTAAGTTATTTTAGTTATTTTTTTTAAACTATTTTTCTAAATCTTTATAATTTAACTTATTTTAGCTATTTTTTTAAATCTTTATGATTTAATAGTTGTTATAAAGTGAGAATTAAGAAATTTTAAGAAAATTAATTTAGAAATTTTAAGAAAATTAATGATAAAAACAGTAGAATTTAGATGATGTGAGTGAATTACTTAAATAAGATATTTTTAAGAAAAATCAGTAAAATTAGAAATTTAAAAGATTTAAGTAGAAAAGAAATTTAAATCAAAAAAATAAGAAGATAGACATTGGATGTTATCTTCTTATTTTTAAGATATGTAATTTCTTTTTAAATTTGGTGAAACTATTTATAAATATGAAAAGAAGATAAATGCAAGATTTATCTTCTTAATTTTGAACTGATTAAATGAATATTCAAAAATTAAAAAAGATTAGGCTTTTTTTTTACTAGAATGCAATCAGTATTATCATCAATACCACTAAGGAAATAAAGAATATGATTGTTCCTTTTACAAGTACATCGGAGCCTCTGTCTGTATAGAAGACTAGTCCATAAGATAATACCAATGCAACTGCAAGTTCAGTTAATCCTAAATATCCTGTAGGGACTTTAACTATGCTTCCAAGTATGAATGCAATCAGATAAGCAACAACTATTACAACAATGATTGAAACAATTGTATTTCCAAGTATTGGCTTAATCATTTCTTTTAAACCGCCACTTGATCTGCTTTCATTTCTTGAGAACTTAGATAAAGCATTGTCCCTTGAAGATATGAAATTTCTTGAAGGACTTTTGTTTCTACTGACAGTTGTGGTTCTGCTATTTCTTTGTCTGTTATTATTATTGTTTGTATTTTTTGTGTATCCTCTTGAATTTAAGCTGCTAAGCTTTTCAGTCGCTTTATTTCTAGAGAATAGACTTCTGCTATTGGAACTAGGTTTGGAATTTACATATGGGTCTCGATTGTTTGCAATCAATAATCCATTATAGTTGGATTCATTGCTAGGGTGCCTATTAAGGAATTCAGCCCTATATAAGTCATCATCATACGCGCTGTATCCGCTTAAGTCAATTCCTCCCACCTGATTTTCATAATAATCGATATCTGATTCATATTCCTCATAGCTGTCATATGGATTTGGGACTCTATTGAGTCCGGCATCATATTGGGTGCCATTTACATTGTCTATGTAGTCACGGCTTACATCCCTATTATAGAATGAATCCCTATCGATATTAGCAGGACTTTCCTTTCTAAGTCTTACCGGTTCATTTTCCTGTTTTTTCTTGTTGTTGTATTTTTTAGCTAAGGCTACAAGATCGTTTCTGTCTACCAATTTGATTTTCCTCTCTTCAGCATATCTTTTTGCCTGTGAGGAGAATCCTGAACTTGTGACAACGCTGACCTTTGATGCCTTAAGTTTCTTTCCGATAACTTCCATTTCCTTTAAGACATCGATTCCAACTTCCCATTCCTTGTCATAGTTTTTGCATGCAACAACCATACCAAAATCGCCCATTGATGTTGGCAAGACTGCATATATATCTACGGTCTGTTGGGAAGTTTTAAAGTTCTTATAGACTTTAAAGCCAGAATCTTCAAGCACTTTAGCTATAAAATTAACTAATTGTGGCTTTTCCACGTTTTCACCTAATCTATTTTTTAATATAATATATTTATATTTTTTCAATATATATAATTTTATTTTATTATTCAGCTTGGGAGTTGTTACTTTTAAAGTTTATGTTTTTCAAAAACCTTCTTAAAGATGGTCTTTTAAGATATTTTTTATACTTTTTGTGTTGACTTTTCTAGAATTTTTTCTAGATATTTTTCTATACTTTTTGTGATTGTTTTTCTAGATATTTTTCTAAACTTATTACGATGATTTTTCTAGAATTATTTAAAAATAAATAAATTAATTAATATGGAAAAACATAGATAAAAATATTATAATTTAAAAAATTTAATTTTAAATTAAATCTTAAAATGCTATTTTTAAAAAAGCTAAATTAAACTTAAGGCTTAATTTTAAAAAAGCTAAATTTATTAAAATCAAATATTTTATTTAAAAAAAGACTAACGGTTTGTTTATTATGTTATCTATTGGTCAATGTTACTTAGAATTTGTTAATAAAATCCTTAAGGAAGGTAAAGAAACCTATAAGGACAGCGATCATCATCTTAAGGAATATCTTGGTAATTATTACTATATTGATGATCCTCTTGACTTGAAATTCAGAGCTAAATATCAGCATATGACTCCAGAGCTTATGTTAGAGGAAATCAAGAAGGGAAGATATGATATTGACGCCTGTCCAATTAAAGGTGATGCTTTATATGAATATGTAAAGTCTTTTGAAATAAGAGACGATCAGGGCTTTGTCTATACTTATCCTAATCGTATCCTTGAGCATTTTGGTGTAGATCAGTTTGAAGTTATGAAAGAGAGAATCCTAACAGCTACAGGAAGTAACAGAGCTGTTGCTGTAACCTACGATCCTAAATTGGACCATGATAGGGAAGACATTCCATGTCTCCAGTTTGTACAGATGCTTGTTAGGGATGGGGAATTGACTATCCATGTAATATTCCGTTCCAATGACATCTTTGGAGCATTCTACTCAAATATGTTCTTCATATGTTATATGGGAATAAAGATGAAAGAGGAAGTCAATAAGGAGATTATGGGAGAGAAATTGAACTTTGGCGGTATCCATTATCACTCTACCTCAGGGCATATCTATAATAATGATATGAGGGCTGCTAGGAAGTTGATTTCTGCTAATAAGGCTGCTCTTAAATAGATTTAGCAATTTAATTACTTATTGGTTTTTATTTATTCATTGTTTTTTATTAGACATTTAATAAATAATTAAATGCTTTAGGCTTGATTCATTCAAGCCAAAAATTCTTTTTTTATTAAGCAATTATTTCAATTTTTTTTAAATCTTACTTAAATAAATGATTCATATGAAAATTTTATTATCTAACGATGACGGTGTAAACGCTTCTGGAATTCTTGCTGCAAAGCATGCAGTTGAAGACTTGGGAGATGCAATTATTGTTGCACCATCTAATCAGCAAAGCGGAATTGGGCATGCATTAACTCTTTTTGAACCATTAAGAGTAAATAAGGTTATTTTAGCCGACAATGACATTGGATATGGAGTTTCTGGAACTCCGACTGACGCTGTAACAATCGCTCTTTTCGAGCTTCTTGACGAATGTCCTGATTTGGCCATATCTGGAATAAACACTGGTATGAACACTGGTAAGGCAGAGCTAACCACTTCCGGCACTTTAGGAGCTGCCATCGAAACAGCCACATTCAATATTCCGACAATTGCAGTAAGCCAGCATGTTTCAGATGATGACTTGAAGTTTGATGAAGGGGAAATAGAGATAGATTTTTCATCTAGCGTCAAGGTCTTAAGGGAGCTTGTAAAAAAGATAATCAAAGACGGCTTTCCTAAAGGCATAGACATTTTAAATCTTAATGTTCCTAGCCATCCTGATTCCTATGAGCCTGTGATTTGCCCTTTAGGAGATAGGATGTATTGGCCGGTTGTAGAGAAAAGACATGATCCAAGAGGCAGGGAGTATTATTGGATTAATGGAGATGAATATGTGGGAAACCCTAAAGATTCAGATATTGATATTTTAAATCAGAATATACCTACAATCACTCCTTTGACTTTGGACATGACTCATAATATGGATTATTTAAGAGAGTGGTATGGTTAGAGAGATTTAGGTTATTAAATAATACTTATGGTGATTTGGGCTTTTAAATAATACTTGGGGAGATTTGGCCTTTTAAATAATGTTCTAGATAGATTTAAATCCCTAATAAAAATTTTATTTCATAATACACAAACAATATATAATATAAGATACAAAGTAAATCTAATTAAAAATATTTTTTAAAAATTTTTGGAGACATAATATGGCAATTAATCAACTTGAAGCTACATTACAAGCTGTAACTCATACATTAGCTAAATTGGAAAAAGAAGGATGTAGTGATGAAAAATTATTAAAAGAACTTAGAGAAGAAAGAGATAAACTTTTGCATGAATTAAATCTTAATTAATTTTTTTGGTTTTTCAAATAAGTTTATTACACATTAAAAATATAATATTAATATCACTCATTGATAATAATTTCTAATGTTTATATTTTTTAAAGTTTTGAGGTATTGTAATGGCTAATGATAATTTTCAAGTAAACAAGCAATTTGCTAAATTTAAAGGTAAAAATGTCCTTATAGGACTAAAGAATTGGGAAGAAGTTGAAGGAAAAATTATCACCATTGATAACTTTTTAAATTTAGTCTTAGATGATGGAAATGGTTTAAAAGTTATTAAAGGTGGAAAAGTAGCATTTATTTCTATTCAAGAATAATTTCATTCTTTCTTTTTTTCTTATATTCATTTCACTACTTTTATTAACTCTTTTTAATAATTTTTAACTCTTTTAGGCTAGTTTTTAGCCCTCTTTGTTTTGTTTTATATTATTCAAACTAATTTTTAAGTCAAAAAAATAAAATCTACAAAAATGTAGATTTTAATTAAAGAATTTTTTATAATTCATTTTTAAGCTTGTTTTCTTCGATTATTATAAGTTAATTTTAACTATTTTTTTTAAGCATTATTTTAACTTTTTTTTAACTGCATGCATCCTCTATGGATTCTCTAATGCTATTAATGTCATTGCCTAAAAGAAGAGCTAAAAACATTGCTCCGCCAGCTCCTGCACCTTCTTTTATATATCCTTTAGTATAATTCTTCAATCCTTCAACTTTGGATATTTCAAAGTTTGGATTAACTGCATTTACAGTTATATCATCTATCTGGCTGATTATATCAAGAATATTAGCAGTCTCATCCTTTACAACAAAGGATGTTGTAGCAAGACAGGTGTTTGAAAAGTCGAATTCATCATCCAATGCCTTAACTATTGCGCAAGCTGCAGTTAGCTGAGTTCCTCCAGCTAAAACTACAGGCACACTGGAACCCATTATAAGTCCTGCAACTGCTGGAAGCATAGGATCTCCAACAGCGTTGACAACATCAAATGGATTATTGTCCTTGCTTGGAACAATCCCTGCATTCTTTAATCCTTCATCAACAAGCTCATTTTTCATCTCATGTGGATTGGTGTTCATGCATCCGCTTACCTTTCCTTTCGCATCATATCCGAGGCCAACTAATACTCCAAGGGCAGTGGTTGTCCCTGCTGGTAAGCTTTCTCCAACAACGATATATCCATGCTTTTCAGATAAAATCTCTCCTAGAGAGTATCCTTTTTCAAAGAGTTCCTCTGAGTCTTCGACAGCCTTTCCAGTGCGTATGTCCATTCCATGCTTTCCGTCGCTAATGTCAAATACATCAGTTTGTGCCTTTATTTCGCTTCCGGCATCAAGAACCATAACCGGACAGTCGCATAGGGCAAGGGAACCTTTTGTAATCATGGAAGGAGTTGGAGTGACAACCTCTCCGATGACGGTCTGTGGTATGTCCTTCATGCATTTGACCTCTCCCTCTAGGATAAGCTCTGCATCCCCTGCAGGTGTGTATTTGGTCAGTTCTGGAGTAGCTCCTGCTCCTGTAAGTCCTGGGATTTTAGATGTTTCTGTTGTAGCTATTGTACATATAAAAATAGGATTCTTTAAGTCTTTAAGTTCATCTACGATTTTATCTGAGCCGTATGTCTTTAATCCTTCAATCATTTTATCATCTTATAAGTTTTAATTGTTTTTTTTAGAATTTTTTATAATCTTTATTAATAATTTTACTCATTCATATAATGCTGATTTAGTAGTTTTAATCATTAATTAATGATTTTTAGTCCTTAAAAAGCATTATATGGTTTTTAATGCCATTTATTATTTATGAAGTCAATTATAAACTCTACAAATATTAATTGGATAATAAAATATTAATATCTTTCTATGATTGTTGATTTTGATAATTGGATAAAATAAGTGAAAAACATAAGAAACATAAGTAACATAAGAATCATAAAAATTTTTTATGTTTTTTATGTTTTCAATGAAAATTTTTAAATATCCTAAAAGGCATAAGATAGATAAAGAATAGACATTCAAATTTTTAAATATCCTAAAAGGCATAAGATAGATAAAGAATAGACATTCAAATTTAGCATAATGTTTGAATTTTGGATAAAAATTATAAATGTATGTTTATAAATTAAATAATAGAAATTAAATCTAATAATTTTTAAATAGGTGCATTGAAAGTGATATCTTTAGGAATTGAAGGAACTGCAGAAAAGACGGGGATTGGAATTGTAGACAGTGATGGAAATGTATTGGCTATGGCTGGAAAGCAATTGTACCCTGAAGTTGGAGGGATTCATCCACGTGAAGCTGCTGAACATCATGCTAAATGGATTCCACAGCTAATTCCACAGGCAATGGAAGAGGCAGGCCTTGATTATAAGGATATTGACTTAATCTCATTTTCACAAGGGCCTGGACTTGGTCCTGCACTTAGAATCGTAGCAAGCTCTGCTAGAAGTCTTGCCCTTAGCTTAGGAATTCCTATTGTGGGAGTTAATCACTGCATTGGCCATGTGGAGATAGGAAAGCTTGATACTGGGGCAAAAAACCCTGTAACATTATATGTAAGCGGTGGAAACAGTCAAGTCATTGCATATGAATCTGGCAGATACCGTATTTTTGGAGAGACTTTAGACATTGCAATAGGAAACTGTCTTGATCACTTTGGCCGTGAGACCGGCCTTGGACATCCTGGAGGCCCTGTTGTTGAAAAGCTTGCTAAAGATGGTTCTTATATTGATTTGCCTTATGTTGTAAAGGGCATGGACTTTTCTTTCTCTGGACTTTTATCCTCTGCACTTCGTGCCCATGAGAATGGTGAGAGAATAGAGGATATTTGCTTTTCCCTTCAGGAAACTGCATTTGCAATGCTTGTTGAGGTAACAGAGCGTGCACTGGCTCATACTGAAAAGGATGAGGTTCTATTGTGTGGAGGAGTTTCAGCAAACAGCAGGCTTAGGGACATGATGAAGATTATGGCAGAAGAGCATTATGCTAAGTTCTATATGCCTGAAATGAAATATTCTGGGGACAATGGTGTAATGATTGCTTGGCTAGGTCAATTGATGTATGATAACTTCGGTCCACTTGACATTAAGGACACTGCAATCATACAAAGGTTCAGGACTGACGAAGTGGATGCTCCTTGGGTAGATAACAGAAAGGAAAAGTTAAATCTTCCAGAAGAATTAAAGGCAAAGGGTGCCGAATCTGATATTTTTGAAGCAAAATGGCTTGGAATGGACGCTATTGTAAAGCAAAGGGTCTCTAAATCATATAGGATAAGAGAAATTGATGATAAGATAAGAAGGCAAAGAACTAAAAGCGAAGCTAAAATCCTTTCAGATGTTAAAAAGACAGGTATAAGAAGCCCTATTTTGTATGATATCAATTTGGATGAGAAATATATAGTTATGGAAAAGCTAAATGGACCTCTTGTTAAGGATGTGATGCATAAATTGGATTATGATAAAAGGAAGGAATTATCTTATGCAATTGGGGAAAACATTAGATTATTCCATGATGGAGACATAATCCATGGAGATTTGACTGGTTCTAATATGATCTTGTTAAGCGATGATTCTAATGACTCTAATGATGATTTCTCTAAATCTGATGACGATTTCAATAATGGCGTTAATTTAGATAATCTTGATTTTGCAAACAATTTAGCTATTTTTGACTTCGGCCTTGGAAAGTATTCAGATTTATTGGAAGATAAGGCAGCAGACCTCTTGGTTTTAAAGAAATCATTCCAAAGCATAGATTATGATATAGCAAATGAATGCTTTAATTGGATATTGGAATCTTATGGTTCCGATAAGATAATTGATAATATTGCAGATATTGAAAGCAGGGGCAGATATACTCATTGATTTTATCTTTTTTAATGTATTTTCATAATTGCTATTGAAATGGGGGTTAATAAGCCTTTATTTTTCTATTTTAAATAATTTTTATCTTTTTTTCATTCTTTTTAAAAAATCGTTTCATGTTTTTTATCTGATTAGATAAATTTATTAAAACATTTTCATATAATTAAAACTATGATAACATTTATAACTGGGAACGAACATAAAGTAATAGAAGCAGAGAATATTTTTCAAATTTTTGGTGTTAAACTCGAGCATATTGATTTAGGTTACATGGAACCTCAAGGAACCCTTGAGGATGTTTCTAAATTTGGTGCAAAATATGCTTGCCAAGAATTAAATAGACCTGTGATTGTGGAAGATGCTGGTTTATTCATAAGAGCTTTAAACGGTTTTCCAGGAACTTATTCATCTTATGTGCAAGATTCACTTGGAAATGAAAATATTTTAAAACTTATGGATGGAATTGACGATAGATACGCTGAATTCAGGTCAGTTATTGGGTATTGCGCTCCCAATTCTGAGCCCAAGGTCTTTTTAGGGCGTGTCAAAGGTCAAATCGCTCATGAAGAAAGAGGCAATCTAGGCTTTGCTTTTGATCCGATATTTTTAGTGCCGGAAGAGGGCAAGACCTTTGGAGAGCTTACTACTGAAGAGAAAAATCAGTTTTCACATAGAAGAAACTCTTTAGAGAAATTTATCAATTGGTATGTAAGCCAAGATGATGAATAATTTTATCATTTGCTATCTAGGCCAAGATGATGAATAATTTTTTAATTTTTTCTAAATTGTCATTTGACAAAGATAATTTAATCTAGGATTTTTTAAATTCCAATCTAATCTATGGTTCAACTATGGTATATGAAAGGATTTGAATAGTCATTAAGTTATTTTGCTTAGTCAAAAGGTTGATTTTTTAAAATAAAAGTTGTTTCTCATTTTACTCATTAATTAATTTTTTTAAGGAGTTTTAAAAAGACCTTACTATAAATAATCAAAAAACTTATTGGAGAGGATATTTATGGCAAGACCAGATTGGATTATGTATTCTAATGAAGAAATCGAAGAATTTATTGTTAAGTTTAAAAGAGAAGGTAAAACTGCAAGTCAAATTGGTATTATCTTAAGAGACCAATACGGAATTCCTAGCGTTAAGGAAGTAACCGGTGAGAAGATCACTGAAATCTTAAGAAGAAACGGACATGCAGATGAATATCCTGAAGATTTAATGAACTTAATTAGAAGAGCAGTAAATATCAGAGATCATTTAGAAGAAAACCCAAAAGACCTTCATGGTAGAAGAGGATTAACTATCATTGAATCTAGAATTCGTAGATTAGGTAGATACTATGCGGCAAATGGCCAATTACCAGAAGGATGGAGATACGATCCAACAAAAGCAGCACTTCTCGTCAAATAAATCTAGTGATGAAGAAAATGCTCTATTGTATAGGGCAGGTGTTGCATGTGATATGCTTAAGAAGCATATCGAAAATGAAGACATTATTAGATTAATTTCTCATAATGATGCTGACGGATTGTCAGCAGCAGGTGTTATAGCAAACGCCATTAAGGAAGAAGGCGGACAGTTTCACATAACTATTGTTCCTAGATTAAAGCCGGACGTTATCAGAGACGTATCTAAGGAAAAATATGAATTATATGTTTTCTCAGATATGGGAAGCGCTTGTATCAAGCAGCTCAATCGTCTTAAATCTGATGTGATTGTAGCAGATCACCACCAGCCAAGCGAGCACGAGCCAAAGGATAATCTCATTCATGTTAACCCTCACTTATTTGGAATCGACGGAAGTCGCCATTTAAGCGGAGCAGGCTCTAGCTATTTAGTGGTTAGAAATATGAACAAGAAGCATTTGGCTTATATGGCGCTTATCGGTGCTTTTGGTGATATGCAATGTGCCAATAGATTTACAGGCATAAATCAACTAATCTTAAAGGACGGCCAAGAAGCTGGAAACTTGGAACTTCATGAGGACTTAAAAATTGTTTCCAAGGCCCAAGAGCCTCTATACAAATCAATTGCTTATACCTTGAACCCTGCTTTGCCAGGATTAACTGGCAGATTGGATAACTCTCAAGAGCTCCTTGAGAAAATGGGGGTTTCATATGGCATAAGCTTCTTGGATTTGGAAGATGAGGAAAAGGATGTTGTTAAGGATGAGCTTGTAAAGGTCAATCCACAGATATTTGGTGACGTTTACAGTGTTCCAAGCGAACATCCTGTTTTAAGGGATCTGGAAGAGTATTCATCAATTCTTGATGCCTGTGGAAAGAACAAGGAGTATGGCTTGGCCTTAAGCATAATTTTAGGCGAAAGAGAAAAATCTCTTGACGAGGCTTTAAAACTTCAAAAGAGATATAGGGAAGACCTTACCAAAGGTTTTGAATGGATCAGCCGTGAAGGCGCTCAGCAATTGGGCAGTATCCAGTATCTTTATAGCGAAGATAAAGTTTTAAAAAGCATAATGGGTACAATAGCAGGAGTTGGAATGTCAGCTAAGATTCTAAGCGATGAAAAACCTGTCATTGGCTTGTCCAGACTTCATAATGATATAAAAGTCTCTGGAAGAGCAACCAGATTCCTTGTTGCACGTGGAGTTAATTTAGGCAAGGCTTTAGCTGATGCCTCTGTTAACTTTGGCGGACAAGGAGGAGGTCATGACATCGCTGCAGGTGCTATGATACCTTATGAGGCTAAGGATAATTTCTTACATTTGCTTGATCAGATAGTTGAAGATCAATTGCAATAGTTAAGCAATTCCCTTAGCTATTTCTTTTTTTAATGACTTTTAAGATTTTTTTTATCGTTTTAGTTATTTATTTCATCTATTTTTATATTTTAATAGTTTTTAAGCTTTGATAGTTTTTATTCAGTTAATTTGCTTATTTTTATATTTTAATGGTTTTTAAGCTTTGATAGTTTTTATTTAGTTAATTTGTCTATTTTTTTAGTTTTATTTATACTTTAAACTTTTATCATTTTAGCAATAGTTTTACTTATAGATTAAACTTTTTTAAAAGATTATAATTGTCAAAATTGTTTAAGCATGTGTAAAAATGCTCTTATATTCAACCATAAAAATAGTAGTGCAATTAAAATTTCCAAGTAAAAAACTCGAATTATAATAAAGTATTTTATAATCAAAATGCATAAATTATAATATTAGATATTTAATTATTATCGATTTATTAAGATTATTTTTTTTTTATTAGATACTGGAAGTAATGTTATGGATATTGGAAAACTAGTTGGAAATACACCAATGATTAGGATTGATTATGAATACGAAGGAAAAACTGGCAGTATTTATACTAAACTTGAATTTTACAACTATTCTGGAAGCATAAAGGATAGGATAGCATTATATATCATTGAAAAAGAAAAGGAAAGAGGCAATCTTAAGGATGGCCAAGCGATTATAGAGGTTACTAGCGGTAATACTGGAATAGCATTCAGTGCAATCGGTGCGCTATTTGGCCATGAGGTTCACATATTCATGCCTGATTGGGTCTCTCTTGAGAGAAGAAAGCTTATTCAAATGTATGGAGCTGAAGTTCATCTTGTCTCAAAAGAGGACGGAGGATTCAAGAAGGCTCTTGAGCTTGTAGATGACTTTGCAGATGAAATCGGTGCATATAAGCCTCTTCAGTTTGACAATGAACTTAATGTGGAAGCCCAATATGAAACTACAGGCCAAGAGATCATTGATGATCTTCCAGATGTAAATGCCTTTGTTTCAGGAATAGGAACTGGCGGAACTCTTATGGGAATAGGCAAAAGATTAAAGGATTATAATCCAGAATCTAAAGTATTTGCATTGGAGCCAAGTACATTATCCATTCTTAAAATGGGTATGGATGAAGGCAGTCACCTTATTGAAGGAATCGGAGATGATTTCATTCCGGGAATCGTTGATGAGGACGTAATTGATGATATTGTCTTAATACATGACTGCGATGCAATCAATATGTCAAAGATAATTGCACAGAAGCTTGGTTTAGGAATTGGAATCTCAAGCGGAGCTAACTTCTTGGCAAGCGTCATAATGGATAATGATGACTTGAAGATTGCTACAGTATTTCCAGATGACAATAAGAAGTACATAACTACTAAATTGTCTGAGCCGATTGATGAAAATCCTGAATTGATTTCTAATAAGATTAATATTATTGATTTTGAAGTGGTCTAAATCACTTTTAACGGCCCTTTGAGACGTAAAAGCTGGACTAAAAATTTTATTACATATATGGTACAAATGCCCTTAATTTTAATTATTGGGGGTAAATACCCTTAATTTTAACTCTTAGGAGTAAATACATTTTATTTTAACTATTTGGACTAAATACTTATGATTTTATTCATAAAACACGAGGAATTTTATGTTTTTAACTAATGAAGAAGAAAAGATGGCTAATGGAGAATATGGAGAGACCATTAGAAAAAGCATGGACATACTTATTGCTTTAGGAGACATTTATGGTGCCGAGAAGTTCGTAGACATTAAGTCTGCGCAGGTCTCTGGAGTGTCCTATAAGACTATAGGTCAAGCCGGACTTGAATACCTTGAAGACCTTGCAAGCACTTCTGAAATCATATATAATGAAAATGGCACAATCAGCGATAAAAGCGGGATAGCAACAATCTCTGCTACACTTAATCCTGCTGGAACTGACCTTGACAACTGGGAGGACTTTGGTTTTCCAGCTGATTTTGCTCGAAAGCAAGTAGATATCTGCAATGCATATGGAGCTCTAGGAATAAGCACAACCTGTACCTGCACTCCATATCTCATTGGAAATGTTCCAAGGTTTGGAGATCATGTTTCCTGGTCTGAATCATCTGCTGTGGCTTATGTCAATTCTGTTATTGGGGCTCGAACCAATCGTGAAGGAGGTCCTGGGGCGCTTGCTGCAGCTATTGTGGGAAAAACTCCTTTATATGGCTTCCATTTAGAGGAAAATAGAAAGGCCAATCTTCTTGTTGAAGTGGAATCAGAGCTTGAGAGAGCCGACTTTGGCGCTTTAGGCTATGCAGTAGGTCAGATAGTTAAAGATGGAATTCCTTATTTTAAAATGCAAAACAAACCTTATGAGGTATCCAATGGCAATCTAAAGGCACTTGGCGCAGCACTTGCTTCAAGTGGTGCCGTAGCACTTTACCATGTGGAAGATGTCACTCCGGAATTTGCAAATGCAGCTATTGATGATGTGGAGAATAAGATTACAATCACTAAGGATGATATAGTAAGTACTAGAGAGAAATTATCCACTGCAGATGGCTATGCAGATTTGGTTTGCTTAGGCTGTCCGCATGCTTCCCTTGAAGAGGTAAAGGAAGTTGCTGAGATAGTTAAGGGTAAAAAAATTAAAAATGAGCTTTGGGTCTGCACTTCAATTAATATTAAAGAGGCTGCTAAACGTTTAGGCTATCTTGAGACAATTGAAAAGGCAGGTGGTAAGATCTGCTGTGATACATGTATGGTAGTTGCTCCTATCGAACAGATGGGCTATGAAGTGATTGGAGTTAACTCTGCAAAGGCAGCCAATTATGTCCCTTCAATGTGTGGATTAAGGGTAATTTATAATGATATAGAGGATTTATTGGACTTTGAATAGTCTAATTTTTTTGTTTTTGTCTAAATGAGGGGTTTAATCCTTTTAGAGGATTAATTCTCTAATTTTTTTCATTTAATATTTTTTCTTTGCTTAAGCCACTTATTCTTACAACTTCATCTACACCATATTCTTTAACAAGTTTCCTTGCTAGTTCTAGTTTTCCTTCTTGTCTTCCTTTTTCTTCTCCTTCTTGTCTTAGTCTATCTTCATATTCTTTTTCTAGATTTATTAGTTTTGTCATGTTTATCAGTCCTTCTAAGCGATTTATTTCTTCTAATGTTCCGCCATATTTGTTTATAAGGCAGTCTAAACATCTTGCTAATTGTATTTTCACTCTTCCATTTTTCATTTTTATTTTATTAAATAGGATGCAAACTTCTTCAATGACTTCATTTCCTTTTTGGCCATACATTCTAGGGATGCTGATTAGTTCATACCCTTCTACATCAGAAAAATATCTCTTCTGGTTAAAACTTATTAAACTGTTAAAATAGCAAGGATAATTTGAGTTTTTTCTTGGAGGGAAGTTATAGTAAAAGATTTTTTTCAATTTTAGAAATCTTGGAAACTTTATCCACACCTAGTTCTTCAACAAATTGTCTTGCTAGTTCTAGTTTTCCTTCTAGTCTTCCTTCTTGTCTTCCTTTTTGTCTTCCTTTTTCTTCTCCTTCTTGTCTTAGTCTATCTTCATATTCTTTTTCTAGATTTATTAGTTTTGTCATGTTTATCAGTCCTTCTAAGCGATTTATTTCTTCTAATGTTCCGCCATATTTGTTTATAAGGCAGTCTAAACATCTTGCTAATTGTATTTTCACTCTTCCATTTTTCATTTTTATTTTATTAAATAGGATGCAAACTTCTTCAATGACCTCATTTCCTTTTTCACCATACATTCTAGGGATGCTGATTAGTTCATACCCTTCCAAATCAGAAAAATATTCTCCTCTTTCATATTTTTCTTGAAATTCTTTTAATTTAGCTTCACCATCCATTTCATCATAAGATTTTATAATTGGCTTAAAGACGGTATTTCCAGATATGTAACATGTCTTACATCTTTTTAATGGAATAGGGGTTGTTATGACAGAATAAACTGGTAATCCTGATTCATAATGAATGATATAATTATATTCAAAATCTTTTGCTAAAGTCTGTTTATCTACTTTTGAACTTTCATCTTCAATGTCGATAATCATTTTTCCTTTTTCATTGTGGAGGCATTCTGCTAATTGAGGGATCTCTTCAGTTTCCTTTTCACTTACAAAAACTTCATATGAGCTTTCTAGAACTTCAGATTCTTCCATTTCTAATTCCAAATCAACTAATATAGTTGCATCAGTTTTTCTTTCCTTTCCAAAAAAGTCAGGATATTGGTTTGTTCTGCTGTTTACATATCTGCCTGGGAGTTTAAGAAAACTATGCATTACTCTTCCAAGGTATGTATTGCTTCTTTTTATAAACATGTCCTCTGGATTGTACATTTTTTTGGGTCGTTTCATAGTATCTGCTCGTTTATATTTTTCCCCTATTTTTTTGCAAGAAATTTTATTTCACCTAGGCATCCCTATTTTTGGGGGTGTAGTTAAAGGTATGAACGAACAGATATATAAATATTTTGCTTTTTAGAGCATTTAATAGTCTTTATATTAAATATAAAGTATTTATATTGCTTCTTTAACACTTTTACATCAAAATTGATTTCATTTCGTAAAATTGACTTCATAGTGTTAAATTGATGTCATCGTGTGAAAGTTGTACGAAAGTGTGAAATTGTTGTCATTTCGTAAAATTGATGTCATCGTGTGAAAGTTGTACGAAAGTGTGAAATTGTTGTCATTTCGTAAAATTGATGTCATCGTGTGAAAGTTGTATTAAAATGTGAAATTGACTTCGTCGTGTGAAATTGTTGTCATTTCGTAAAATTGATGTGAGAGTGTGAAAGTTGTATGAAACTGAACTCTTGCTAGATAGTTTATAATTACTTTTATTTAAATATAATTGTTCTATTTTGAGTTTAAGTTTACTATATATAACTATTTATAAAAATGTCTGATATTTTTGACTTTTTTCTAATTTAAACAGCTTTAATTAAAATTTGATTTTTCTTAAAAAAATTAGTTTTTTACTAAACCCCTATAGACAAAATTTAATAAGCAAAATTTTATTAAAATTCTTTAAAATTGACTGATTTTTTAAAAAAGTTTAAGTTATATAAAAATAATAAATATTATCATATAAATTAATAAACCATAAGTTTTTAATAAGTTATTCATAATTTTATAAAAACTTATCAGATTTATTCAATAAAAATTCTTTAAAAAAATTAACCTTATATATAATCTAAATTTAAAACTATTGCATATTTGGAGTGTAAAAATGAATGTTATTGTTGTAGGAGCAGGAAATGCAGGTCGTCCTGTTGCAAGATTATTAAATTATGCTGGCCACACGGTTAAGATAACAGATCCCAAGAACATAGAAGACTTCCATATGGATGTTCAAAAGACATTAAGGCTTATGGAAAGCGAAGGAGTTGAATTGGACTTAGGAGTATTCAAGCCAAGTCTTGATGGAATAGACACAGTCTATCTCTCTCCAACAGTTCCTGAAAACTCTCCAGCCTATAAGATCATTAAGGAAGCTGATTTAGACGTATTCACCAATGATGACTTTGGCAGATTGGCAGACAGCTTCATTGACATTGACATAATCGGAATAACCGGCAGCGTAGGCAAGACCAGTACCACCCATATGGTGACTGAAATATTCAGAACTGCAGGTTATCAGGTTTGGATCTGCTCATCTATGACTCAAAACCTTGTAAGCGAAGTCATTGTAGACGGAATAATCAAGGGAATTCCTGAAAAGTCTGACATTGCTGTTCTTGAGCTTCCTCATGGAACAGCCGGCCTTATGGCAGAGCTTAAGCTTAAGGTTGGAGCACTCTTAAACATATATGAGGAGCACCTTTCAGAGTTCGGTGGCTCTATGGAAAGATACACCCAAAGGAAGATGTTCATTGCCAAAAACAGCGAAAACTTCATTACAAGCATTCACTGCAAGGACACCGTAAAGGAAGCAAGACCTGATGCAATCTTTTACGCAATGGTTAAGGACCTCCCTGCTTATGACCCATCCAAGAAATCACTCTTCTTTGACAAGATAGCAAACTTTGAAGAGATAGCTATCGGAGAAGGCCAAGTATGCAATTTCATTGGAGACAGTGCTAAAGGCGCTATTGAAATTGGCTATAAGTTTAGAAACAAGTCAAATGAGCTTAGAAAAGGAAGCTTCCAGTCTGAGTTCCATATGATGAGCTATTATTATGAGAATGCGGTGGCAGCAACTGCTATAGCAATGGCATATGGATTAAGCGTAGAGATAATCAAGGAAGGGCTTGCTAACTTCAAGGGTCTTTCTGTCCATATGGAGTATATTGGAGACTACAATGGTAGGGAAGTTTATATTGATGCATCATATCTTATTGAAGGTATTACAGTCGCTCTTGACTTTTTAGGAGATAGGAGTCTTGTTCTGCTTCTGGATAACTTTGATACTTCCACTTACAGAGATAAGAAGGAAACCGGTAAGCTTATGGGCAAATATGCTAATGTCATGGTTGCCACAGGATTTAATGAGGTTTATCAAAGGGTAGATCTTGAGCCTGCTCAAGAGCTATTGGATGCAGCTGTTGACTCAGATGCAGTTAAAGTTATAGCTGGAACCATGCAGGAAGGGGCTGAGCTTGCAATCAAGTATTCAAAGCCAGGAGATACCATTCTTCACCTTGGACCTCAATTGATGCAGGACCCTGAAGGAATTATGGAAAAGATAGTTACAGGCCTTGAGGAAGGTTGTAAGAAGTACAAATGAAGTTTAAATCTAAAAATTTAATTTTTTTTAGTTTTAAACTATTTATTTTTCTTTTTTCTGTGAATTAATTATTTTAAATAATTGAACTTATTGTTTATCTAAAAACTTAAATCTTGAAATATTATTATTTTATCATTGTTTTGAACTTATTATTCTAAATTTACTTCTTTTTTTTATTTATCTATGAGGTGTTTAAATTGCAAAGTTTAGAGCTCTCTGGTATGTCTGATGAAGAATTGAAAGGTCTTAACTTAGAGGGCAAGACCTTTGGCGTAATTGGAGTATGTGGCGTAGTTGGAAACCTTGTTGCTCGTATCATTATGGATAACGGATATGAGGTAATCGGTACAGACATCTCATCTAAGGAAGATTGCAGATTCTATTCATCCTTTGATGATTATGATATTGAAATATTCTTTGGAGGCCATCCAGATGAATTCTTTAAGCAAATAGACTTTATAGTTCCACCTCCAAGCATGAGTGATGATGCTAAGGTTTTAGAGCTTGCAAGAGAGAAGGGGATTGATATTCTTCATTTAGGAGATATTTTTAAGCTTTTCAAGGCAAACAAACCTATTTTATGCATTAGCGGCACTAATGGAAAGACCACCACAACAACTCTTTTAAAGCATATTGCATATTCCAATGGAATAAGCCCTGCCGAACACAATCTTAAGGGGATGCAGGGAAACAACGAATTTATTCCATCACTTCAGACAAGGCTTCATGGGGATGTGGCTATTTTGGAAACTGGAACAGACGGCACTCCTGGCGGATTGAAGTCTGTAATCGATTTGACCCATCCAAATTATGGAATCTTGACGAACATCACAATCGACCACCTGGTTGACCCTGATGACCATAAGGACGGCGTTGATGAAAGTCTAAGCGCAATTTCATTGGATATTGGTGACGATGAGGTATCCCATATCGACAGAGGATTTCTTGAATATGCGAGAGTTAAGGGTGAGCTTATAGAGGGAATCGAAGAAAACGACGGCCTATTGATTTACAATAGCGACGATCCTACCATTGTAGGGCTTTTGGATAAGTTGAACTACAGCGGCAAATCCATTAGCTTTGGGGTGGAAATCGATGAATTCGATAATTTTGAGTTGGAAATCGATGAATTCGATTTTGATTCCTCATTTGATTCTGTTTCCCCTATCAAAATCCACACAAAGCCATGCTGGTGCGGCAGAGATATTAAGATATATGAAACCATCTCAGGCAGCGGATTCTATGAATGCCAGTGTGGAATAAAGTATGAAAAGCCTGTTTACATTGCAAAGGATATAGATTTAATGAATCGCAGCTTCAATCTTGCATCTCGAGACGATGAGTTTGAATTTAAGCTGACACTTGATGGACTTCATAATGTATACAATGCAGTTGGAGCCATAATCGCTGCAAAAGAGTTTTTAGGCCTATCCAATCAGGATATTCAAAAAGGATTGTCCACATTCAAAGGTGTGGCTGGCCGTATGGAGATAATCGATAAAATAGAAGACACTACAATCATGGTGGATTATGCCCATAATCCTGCAGGGGTCGAGACCATATTGGATGCCATATCCAAGATATATGACAAGACTTGTGTAGTTATTACAGTCAGTTCGGAGTCAGGGGTTGAAGGGGACTTCGATATACTTGATTCAGCTATTGGAAAAGTGGATTATATTGTCCCTGCTTCACATGACTGCAGGTATGCTGCCGATAAGCTTATTGAGTTGACAAAGGAAAACAGGCAAGAAGAACTTCATTTAAATAGTGTTTATACTTTAGATGAGCTTTGCAAGACTTTTGTATTGACAGATGAGGATTTAAAGCAGGAATCCATTAAAACACTTGGAGCAAGCGAAGACCAGGTGATAGGAGGACTTAAGGAGGCATTGAACCTTGATACTGATATCATTCTCATCATCGGAGAAGCTGCATTTAAGTTTGAATCAGCTATTAAAGACTTCTGTGATAGTCTTTGATTGATTAGGTCCTGTTTTGAATATTTAATTAATCTAAATTGATTTATTTTTTTTATTTATTTTTTATTTTTCATTATTTTAGATTTAATTGTCTTTATAATGATAAGATATTGCTTTTTTTTATAAAAAATTTTTATTCTTTTTTATTTGTCTTTATTTTAGTTTTTCTTGTTTTTTTTGATTTAAGTTCAGTGCTTTTTTATAAAAAATTTTTATTCTTTTTTTATGTATAATCAACATTTATATTTTTTTTACTTATAATAAACATTTAGATTTACATTAATAAGGCAGTTTTTACAATCATTCAAATTTTTTTAGATTTTATAAACAATTAACTAACTATTTTTAAAAAACTAAAATAAAATTTATCTTTTCATTCATATCATTTAACAATATTTATATAATATTATGACTAAATATATAATCACTATTAATTATTTCGAGCGTTATCTATGATAAGTTAAATATGGAATATTAATTTAGTTATCTGTTCAATAATTGATTGATATTTTTATATTTCAAGACAATCAAAGGATATGAAAATGATTAGTAAGTACTAAATTTAAGGGGTGTACTGTAATTTCAGATAAAATAATTAAAATTAAATTCCTTTTTTTCTTGAAGTTTTAAATTAAGTTAATTGAAATAATTGGCTTAATTTAATTCGAAAAGAGCAAAGTCGATTCTATTTTGGCTTTTTATGACTTAAGTTGATTATAGTAATTGGCTTAATTTAATTCTTTTAGAATTTAATTTTCAATGGTCTTGAAAATCTTTTTTGGACTATTGCCTTTTAAGCGATTTAATTTGATAATTTTATTCTGAGCTAGAAGGTTAATTAGGAAGTTTAATATTTTTTAAAAAGGGCTTTGATTCATAAATTAAAGATGATTTTAAGTTTTATATTCTTTTTAGAATAAATTTATGAATTTTTTTTCTTTTTAGAGTAAATTTATAAAATTTTTTCTTTTAGGATAATTTTATTCTTGGAATAAATCTTTAATTCTTGTTTTAAGGTTTATATATGCTATTATTTATTTAAAAAACTATTAGTTCTCTTTTAAAACTATTTTAATAGTATTGTCAATTTAAAAAACTTTAAACTCGGTAAATTAGACTTGTATCTAATTGTTGAAAAATTGATCTTTGAAAAGGTATGCTTTTTGGAGTGTTTTTATGAAATTTGAAAAAATAAGTATGTTGATATCAATTGTACTTATATCTCTCATTGCTTTAGGTGCAGTAAGTGCAGCTGACGACGTCGCTGCAGATGATGCTGTTGCCCCAGCAACTGTAGATGAAGTTCAAACAATTGATAATACAATAACAAATGATGATATATCATATGAGTCTACTGACATAATTGTTAATGATACTGGCGACTCAGCTGATTCTAAGGCAAAAACCACTTCCCTTAGTGCAAATGCAGTAAACGAAGGGGAAACTTTGTCTTTTACACAATTAGCTGCTGATGTCTCTTCCAGTCCTTCAATGTTGTCAGGTGCTTATTATAAATATGATCCATCAACCGACACTGCTTTTGAAAATGGTATCACTCTTACCAATGGCTTAACAATCATTGGTGGCGGTGCGACCATTGACGGGGATAATCAAGCAAGAATATTCAATATCCCTGAAGGAGTTAGCGTTACCATTATGGGTGTAACTCTCATAAACGGTGCTGCCGATGAAGGTGCAGCTATTTATAACTCCGGCAAGTTAACTTTAATGAATGCTAAAGTTAATGACAACACAGCAGTCAAGTCTGGTGGTGGTATTTATAATAATGGCGGTGAAGTATTAGTAACCTCCAGTGAATTTGATGGTAACGATTTAACTGACAGAACAGTTAATGGCTATGGTGGAGCAGCTATTTACTCCAATGGAGGTTCTGTAACCATAACAGATACAAATGTTACCAACAACCTTAAGAACATAGTTCACAGAGGAGGAACTGGTACTTACACAGGTGACTTAAGTAGTGCTGCTGTTACAAGTAATAACGCTGATTTAACTGTAACCAACTCTCGTTTTATTGCTAACAGTGGTTCCTACGGTGGTGCAATTTACTCTGGTGAGAGCACTTCTGCAAATTTATTAGTAAGCGGATCTACCTTTGAAGACAACTTTGCATTCAATGGTGGAGCTATTGATATAGTTGGAACTTCCTATACCATATCTGATTCCACATTCAAAAACAATAATGTTAAAGGAACTGGTAGTACCAATTCTAACTACGCAAGCGGTGGTGCAATCTGTGTTCAAGATGCAAATAACCCAGGTTTAATCTCTGGATGTGACTTTGAAGCTAACTCCGGAGTAGTTGGCGGTGCTGTCAATTGTGAAAACACTATGGTTTTAGATTGTACTTTCACTGATAACACTGCAAATTCAGCAAACTCTGAAACCTTTAATGGAAAAACTAATAATAGAGGAGGATTTGCCGGTGCAATTTACAATGAAGGAACAATCACAATCTCTGATTGTGAATTTGATGACAATGCCGGAAGAGGCGAAGGTATACGTGTTAAAAATGCGGAAATTTCTGATTCTTCATTCACAAATACCAGAATTGACACATGTCAAAATTCTAATGTTCTTTTAACTAACAACACCTACAATAATCCAGATAGAGATGTTCAAGCAGCAAGCGGTACTCAAGTAACTGTAGATGTGGCAGATGGTGATATTCCTAATGCTAACACTGCTCCTTATATTGTAGGAGATTTAACTTTCACTGATTTACAAGCACTTATTGACAGTGGATCAAGTGGTATCAGATTAACCGGAAATGTTATTAAAACTGCTGAAGAGGAAACTACCTTTGCAGACGGTTTAAATGTTGATAAAACCGTAACCATTTACGGTGCTGAAGGTAAAGTAATCCAAGCTAATAGTGGTAAAATCTTCAATGTTGCTGAAGGAAAAACCTTGACATTAAGAAATGCTACTTTACAAGGTTCTGGTGAAACTGCTATCACCAATTATGGAACAGTTTATTTATATTTGGCTGACAATAATCAATTCACTGACTGTGGAGATGTTTTAATTGATAATCATGGCAGAACCACTGAAACCGGTCTTACCACTTTCACTCAATTAAATAATCTTATTGGTTTAGTAAATGGTGGAACAGTATATATTGGTGAGTCTAAAATCACTAAAGCTGAAGATGAAAAAGAAGCTTATAAAAATGGAATTGTTATCGATAAAGACCTTAGCATATTAGGTTCATACAACACTTATTATAAATATGTTAAGACTTCCATCAATGCTAACAATGATGGAAGAATCTTTACTGTTGCTGAAGGTAAATCTTTAAGCCTTAAATACATCAACGTAACCAATGGTGCTGCTGATGAAGGTGCAGGTGTTTACGTATCTGAAGATGCTACCTTAATTGCAGATACTGCAAACTTTATTAAAAACACCGCTGTAACTAAAGGTGGAGCAATCTACTCTGAAGGTACTGTTGACTTAACTAATGTTAACATTAAAAATAATACCATCAGTAAAACAGATGGAGTTATGGCTGATGATAACGGTGGTGCAGCTCTCTACAATAATGGAGGAACTGCAACATTAGATAAGGTCAATGTTACAGACAACCAAAAAACATATGTTATCGGAGATATCATGGATGGTGTAGTTGTATCTAAAGGTGCTACTACTATTACCAATTCTTACTTCGCTAACAACTCTGGCCGTTGGGGTGGAGCTATCACTCAAACTGGCACCGATCAAACTTTAACTGTTGAAGACACAATATTTGAAGAAAACACAGCTATCTTTGGTGCTGCTATTTTCGATAATTCCCCTCTTGTTGTAAAAGATTGTAAATTCTACAACAACAGTGCTATCGGTCCTGGAAGTCCAGGTACTTCAAACAGTCAAGGTGCTGCAATATTAGTAATGGATGACACTGCTTCTGCAGATATTAGTGGTTCTGAGTTCATTAATAACACTGCTGATTGCGGTGGTGCAGTAAGCTTAGCAGGTGTTGGATCTGATAGTAGTATTGATGATTGTACCTTTATTGACAACACAGCTTATGCTGATGGTGGTGCAGTATACTTCTGGACTGAAAGTGCTAGCGTAACTGTAACCGATTCAGAATTCATAAGTAACACTGCTCCATATGGTGGTGCTATTGAAAATGAAGGTCTTGGCGATTTAATAGTTGATGGTTGTGAGTTTACTGAAAACACTGCATCCTTAAGAGGAGGAGCAATAATTTCAAGTGGAGACACAAGTGTTTCCAATTCAAAGTTCACTGATAATGAAGCTTCAGGAAACACCAATGCAATATACCTTTATAATTCTGGTTCATCATTATCCTTATCCAACAACGTTATAACTGGTAGTGATGATGCACAAATCTATGTAAAAGAGGGTATTGATGTTGTAACTCCATTGAAAGTTAAAATATTAAACAATGAAACTGTAAACATTAATATGGTTCCATATGATATCACGGCTACTGTTACAGATGATAAAGGCAATAATATTGTTGATTTAGCATTCAGATTTACAGTAGGTGATGATGTAGTCGATGGAATTAGTATTGATGCTGCAACTGGTGTATACACAGCAACATTTACTCCTACTCAAGCTGGAGAATTTGTAGTTTCAACCAATCTTGCAAATGCTGATGAAGTTCAAACTGGAACTTTAAACGTCTTTAGAACTTTAACTGACTTAAAAGCAATCATAGATGCAAACACTAATGGCACTATTGACTTGGATGGTAATTACGCTTACAATGCAGAATTTGACAGTGCATTAACAGATGGTATTGTAATTAATAAAGATATCGTTATCAATGGAAACGGATTCACTATCTGTGGTGAAAACTCAACAAGACTCTTCCATGTAACCAGTGGTTTCCTTACCTTGAAAAATGCAACCGTTTGCCATGGTGCTGCTGAAAAAGGTGCAGGTGTATATGTAGACCATGGAAGTAAATTATCTACTGATTATGTAACTTTCACTGAAAACACTGCTGTAAAACGTGGTGGAGCAATCTACTCTGAAGGTATGGTATACATAGGCAACTCTGTATTAGACAGCAACAACATCACTTTCAGATCTGCAAACGATGACAACGGTGGAGCAGCTGTTTACAACTTAAACGGCCAATTAACAATCGAAAAATCTAACATTACCAATAACTTAAAAGACATTGTTATCCGTAACGGCAATGCAGGTGACTTATTGGTTGGTGTAGTTGTAACTACCGGCGACACTTTAATTAAAGACTCATACTTTGCAAACAACACAGGATCTTGGGGTGGAGCTATCAGTTCATTAGGATACATGAACACCGATGATTACACATTAACCGTAAAAGGCACTACCTTTGAAGGAAACAACGCTACCTTCGGTGGAGCAATCTTTGTAGAAAGTTCCAACCTTGTTGTAGATGACTGTATCTTTAACGAAAACACTGGTGTAGGTAAAGGAAGCGATGGAACTTCCAACACTCAAGGAGGAGCTATTGTTGTACACCCTACTGGATCAAAAGCTACTATCACCAATTCCAAATTCAACAAAAACAGCGCTAATACTGGTGGTGCAGTAAGCCTCGCTGGTGTAGGCCAAGATAGCCTTATTGAAGGATGTACATTCACTGACAACACTGCAAATGATGGTGGAGCTGTATACCTCTGGACTGGTGGAAATGCTATTGTAACTGTAAAAGACTCTTCATTCAGCGACAACACAGCTAATTTCGGAAGCGCTATTTCTAGTGATGGTACTTTAAGCTTATCCCACAATGAAATTGCAAATGATTACACCATTACTCCAATAGGTAGCTATGATGGAACAATTGTATCAGCGATTTATGTAACCACATTGAATGGCGAAACTATCATAACTGGCAATCCAACTCAAAATTTAACTGCTACAATTACTGATGATAATGGAAACCCTATCGTAGAGAAAGGCCTTGTCTTAGAAGTATACGGCGAAGAAGTTGAAACAAGCTATGATAAAACCACTGGTATTCATTCTGCAATTCACACTTTCACTAAACCAAACTCTTACAGAATAACTGCAAAAGGTTTCGATCAAGATCATACTACTCCAGGTTATATTGTTTACACTGGAGGAACTTTCAATGAATTGCAAGACTTGATCAATGCAGCTGAAGAAGGAGCAACCATTACCTTAGACCACAGCATTGTATACGATGAAGAATTTGATGGAGTGCCATTCCTTGATGGTATTACAGTAAATAAAACTGTAACAATCGTTGGTGCTGAAGGTGTGGAAATCTGTGCTAACAATTTAGCAAGAGTATTCAAAGTAACTGATGGAGCAACTTTAACCTTAAAAGATGCTACCGTTTGTCATGGTACTGCTCAAAAAGGTGCTGGTGTATATGTAGATGCTGGCGCAAGCTTAATTGCTGATAATGTAACATTCACTAAAAACACTGCTGTAAAACGTGGTGGAGCAATCTACTCTGAAGGTATGGTATACATAGGCAACTCTGTATTAGACAGCAACAACATCACTTTCAGATCTGCAAACGATGACAACGGTGGAGCAGCTGTTTACAACTTAAACGGCCAATTAACAATCGAAAAATCTAACATTACCAATAACTTAAAAGACATTGTTATCCGTAACGGCAATGCTGGTGACTTATTGGTTGGTGTAGTTGTAACCAGCGGCGAAACTTTAATTACAGACTCATACTTTGCAAACAACACAGGATCTTGGGGTGGAGCAATCAGTTCATTAGGATACATGAACAATGAAGATTACACCTTAACCGTAATCGGCACTACCTTTGAAGGAAACAACGCTACCTTCGGTGGAGCAATCTTTGTAGAAAGTTCCAACCTTGTAGTAGATGACTGTACCTTTAACGAAAACGCTGGCGTAGGTAAAGGAAGCCCTGGAAGCGCAAGTACTCAAGGTGGAGCTATTGTAGTATTCCCTAGTGGTACTAAAGCTACTATCACCGATTCCAGATTCAACAAAAACAGCGCTAATACTGGTGGTGCAGTAAGCCTTGCTGGTGTAGACCAAGACAGCCTTATTGAAGGATGTACCTTTACCGAAAACACTGGTAATGATGGCGGAGCTGTATACCTCTGGACTCAAGGAGATGCAACCGTAACTGTAAAAGATTCTACCTTCACTGGCAACACTGCCGGCTGGGGTAATGCTATCTCAACTGACGGTGCATTAAAATTAGAAGGAAACACAATCAGTTCAACCAGTGCAGATGTTGGTAACTGGGCGGGTACTATTGATTCCAAAGTATATGCTCAAATCTTAGCTAATGATACATACAACTGGCATATGGGAGGATTCGTAATTAACGCTACCTTAACTGATGATATGGGTAACTTAATTAACGACCACAACTTCAACTATGTAATTACTAAAGAAGGCGCAACTGATTCTATTTCAGTTCCTGCAACTTTCTACACTAGTTTAGGTTACTACCAAGGCACTTTCACTCCTGCTGATATTGGAACTTACTTGATTAGCCTTGATTATGCTGTTGAAGAAGTAAACACTTCAGTTGTAGTTGTATCCAGATCTTTAATTGACTTAGCAAACATCATTGCTGCTGATGAAGATGGCATCATTGACTTGGACGATAGCTATACTTACATTGAAGAATTCGATTCAAGCATTGTAGATGGTATCGTAATTGGTAAAGATGTAACTATAAATGGTAATGGACACACTATCTGTGGTGATGATAAAGCAAGACTTTTCCATGTAACAGATAAAGCTTTAACCTTAAATAATGTAACTCTTTGCCATGGTAATGCTTTAAACGGTGGTGCTGTATATGTTGAATCAGCTGCTACTTTAAATGCTAATAATGCAGAATTCAATGAAAACACTGCTACTTACCGTGGTGGAGCTATTTGGTCTACTGGTACTGTTAATGTAAAAGATTCATCTTTCGACAATAACAATATCACTTACAGAGCAAGAAATGTGGATAATGGTGGAGCTGCTATCTTTAACAATGGCACTTTAAATGTTGACCATTCCAACTTTACAAACGATCTTGTAGGTTATGTTGTAAGAACTGGAGACACTAACAGCCCTCAATTAATCGATGGTATTATTTTAAGCTCTGGTGTTGCTGTAATCAATAATTCCCACTTTGAAAACAACAGCGGTACTTATGGTGGTGCTATAACTGCTGTACCTATAGCTAGTTTAGGTTCTACAGCTACTTCCTTAACTGTAGAAAATTGTGAATTTATTAATAACTTAGCATACTGTGGTGCTGGAATTTCAATTAATGCTGACGGCAACGGCAAAACCACTTATTCTATTAAGAATTCTACTTTCATAGGCAATAATGCTACAGGTGTAGGCAGTACTGGTTCTACAAGCGCAGGTGGAGCAATATCTATAGCTAGAGATTCCGAAGGTACCATTACAGATTCCAAATTCTACAACAACACCGCTACCACTGGTGGAGCTATTGATGTAAGCGCTACCAGAAGTTCTTCAAAAGTGACAATCGATAACTGTGACTTTGAAAACAACACTGCTACAGCAGGAGATGGTGGAGCTGTACGCATTAGCAAAAACAATTTGGAAGTTGCTGTCAAAAATTCCAACTTCACAAACAATGACGCAACTGGTGATGGTGCAGCCATTTACAACAATGGCGTTTTAACATTAGAAGGAAACAAAGTCACTTCCGGTGAAACCGAAATCTATGTAGGTCCTAATGGTTCAGTTGTTAACTCAATTGTCAAAGCTATATTCTTAGGAGATGCAGAAGACAATACAATTCTTGCTTTCCTTGGTGATGAAGTACATCCATATGCTACTTTAACAGATGATAATGGCAATGCAATATATGATGTAGACTTCAACATCACTGTTGACGGCGTTGAATATGAAACATCCTATGATGATTCAACTCAACAATATACTGCTACATACACTATCTTACATGCTGGAGACAATATTGTAAGCACTAACTATGATGCTCAAAAGACCGATGGTAAATATGATGTTCCTAAAGCAAACGCAACCATTGTCGTAACTACTGAAAGCATTAGTGTAGGAGACAAGGCTACTGTAAACATCAACTTAACTGGTACAGATGGTGTCGGCTTAAACGGAACTGTTAAAATCACTATCAATAAGGCATTCACTGATACTGTAGTAACTGAAAATGGTATTAATGTAACTGAAGTTGAAGGATTAGAAATTGGCGAATACTTCGTTTACGTCTACTTCGAAGGCAACTCTGATTATAACCCTGAATACAACTACACTCTATTCAGAGTTACCGGTAATGTATCCTACTTCAATGTTACCATTGAAGATGTAACCTATGATGATGCTGCAACTATTAAGGTAACCGTTCAAGATGGTCCTATAGACGATCCTGACAACGGCGTAACTGGCATTGTACTTGTAACAATCCAAGGAAAAGATGTAAACTTTGAAAATACCTATAGCGTATCTGTAATTGCGGGTGAAGGATCATACACTGTAGAAGGCCTTGCACCTGGTAATTACTCATATGCTGCTAAATTATTAGCAGATGAGCTTTACAATGAAGCTTATTTAGAACCACAAAACTTCACAGTATTCGAAAACCCATACTCTGAATTAGAAGTAACTGATGACGGCCCTATTGCATCTGGTGAAACTGTAAACATTACAGCTACCCTCACTGACTTCCAAGGCAACCCTATAGAAGGAGCTACCTTAGAAGTATATGATACTGGCGTATGGATTGCTAATATTACTACCAATGCAGAAGGTATTGCTGAAACTTCTATTGATAATTTAGGATATGGTCTTCACGACATTACTGTAATATTCAATGACACTGTACACGATGTCCAAACTGAAACCGTAACTGTATCTGTAACTCCTAAGAAGGGTACTTTCACAGACTTGCAATACTTAATCGACACTGCTGATGGAAGATTAGTCTTGCCATACGACTTCGCATTTGATGCAGCTTATGATGAACAATTCTTCTTAACAGGTGTGCTTGTAGACGATAACATTATTATCTCTGGCGCTGGACATATCATTGACGGTATGAAAAAAGCAAGAATCTTATACATCAATGCTCCTAATGTCAAGATATTCAATGTAAGCTTTGTCAATGGTAAATCTGATGTAGGTGCTGCTATTTACACCGAAGCTGATTACTTACTTGTAGACAGCTGTTACTTCGCAAACAACGACCCTGAAGCTGGTGCTGCAATCTATGCTGAAAGCGGTGTAACTGATGTAGAAGAAACTATCTTCTTCAATAACACTGCTGTAAACGGCGGTGCCATATATGTTGAATCCGGTGCTACATTAAACGTTGCTGATTCAGAATTTAATCAAAACACTGCAACCTACCGTGGTGGAGCTATTTGGTCTAATGGTACTGTTAATGTAAAAGATTCATCATTTGATAAAAATGATATCACTTACAGAGTTAAAAACGATGATAATGGTGGAGCTGCCATCTTTAACAATGGCACTTTGAATGTTGTCAATTCCAGATTTACAAATAACCTTTTAAACTATGTCATAAGAACTGGAGATGATAATCATCCTGAATTAGTTGACGGTGTTATTTTAAGCTCTGGAAAAGCTAAAATCAGCAATTCCCACTTTGAAAACAACAGCGGTACTTATGGTTCTGCAATAACTGCTTTACCTATAGGCACTGAACTCAGTGATTTAACTGTAGAAAATTGTGAATTTATAACTAACTTAGCATACTGCGGTGCAGCTATCTATGTAGGTAGTGGTACTACATTATTCTACATTAATGACTGTGTTTTCATAGGCAATAATGCTACAGGTGTCGGCAGTAACGGATATGTTGCTACTGGTGGTGCTATTAAGATAGCTAAGAAAGCTACTGGTATAATTGCAGATTCTCAATTCTATAACAACTCTGCTGCTAACGGTGGAGCTATAGATATAAGTGCTACTAGTGGTAATACTGCATCAGTACTTATTGATAGCTGTGTCTTTGGATATAATGTTGCAGATCAAGGTGGAGCTATCTACATTGATAATAGAACTACAGTAAACCTTTATGACTCTACATTATACTACAATGAAGGTGAAGCTCTCAATTACCACATCTTCTTAAATGGAGATGCAACTCTTGGCTTTGAAGGTAATAACTTCTATACAACAATACCTACCATTGTAGCAGAAGACACCTACGCTTACGGTGAAACCATAACCATTAATGGTACATTCGATTGGGGAGTAAACAACAAACCTATCAATATGATTTACACCATTAACGGTGCACCTGGCACTGCAGAAGTAGTTGATGGCAATTACACAATATTAATTGACAATCAACCAGATGTAGGTGATTACACTATTGTAATTACTGCATTTACTGATGAAAACGGAAATGTATACCATGTAGAAACTGCTCAAAAAACAATTAGTGTTACTAAAGCAACCCCTATCTTATCTGTTGAAGGTGATGAATACTTAATGCCTCCTAGTGATGATGCTACTGTTACCATTTCTCTTACCGATAAAGATGGAAACGGTATTAAGGGCACTGTTATTGTAACTGTTGCTGGTGAAACCTACTTAGTTGAAACTGATGAAGATGGTGACGGCGAGCTCACTATTAATGACTTACCTGCTACCACTTGGGCCATTGACGCTAAATTCATAGGCAACGATAACTATAATGAAGTTGTAAACGACACTGAAGAGATTACCTTCATAGCTGATGTTGCATACTTCGACATAATTATCGAAGACGGTGTTTACGGCGATAAGCTTACTGTCATAGTTGAAAACGCAACTGACATTGACGGCAATAGCTTAACTGGAATGGTCACAGGCATGATTTCTACAGGCGATGATGACATTTCATTCATAGTATATGTGAATAACGGTCAAGGAACCAACACTACCACTACTGCTGGCGGAGTTGGTAAATTCACTGGAGATGCATACTTCTATGATTCAATGATGGAATTTATGTCCGGCCCTGAAGAATGCAGTGCATATGTAAGCCCAGCTAATGCTACATTATATCTAGTTCCATGGGATGCAGATGATCTATCATCAGACATTGCATATGGCGATACCATAGAATTCGGCGCTGCCGTATTCGGTGTAAATCTAGAGGAATTAAACGGTACTGTATATTACATCATAACCGAATTAAATAAAAAAGGTGAAATTGCGATTGTAAACGGATCTGGTGCTGTAAACCTCACTGATATTTTAGATGTAGGAACCTACACTGTCATAAGCTACTTCGTAGATGACAAAGGCAACTACGACCCAGAATCATCAGTTAACTACACTAACTTCAAAGTGGCCAAAGCAACCCCTACCTTAAATGTAGAGAATGCTCAACAAGTATATGCTGATACCAATACAATAACATTCAATGTTACAGGCATTGATGATAAAGGTGTTAAAGGTACTGTAATTGCTATTAAACCTATTTCAGAAGATGTGTCTGGTGCAATCTACGATCCTGAAACCGGTCTTGGAGAATTAACATTCAATGGTTTAGTTGTGGGCGACAATCCAATTGTAGTAAAATTCTTAAGTGACGATGATAACTATGCAAATGCAGAAAAGACCATTAACATAACTATCACTCAAGCTACACTTGCAATCGACTCTACAATAACCACTCAAGAAATTGTATATGGCAAAGATGTTGAAGCTGATGTAACCGTAACCGGCATAGTCCAAGAAGATACTGTAATTGCAAATGTCAGTTTATACGACAACGCTACTGGAGAATTATTAGACTCCTTTAACATTGCCCTTGGCTTGGAAGACAGCATCTCATTCGAAGACTTAGAAGTTGGCGACTACTACTACACAATCGAATTTACAAGCGAATTATACGCTGGAGACAACTTCACATCTGAAGTATTCACTGTAAACACAGCCGAAATCCTTGATTTAGATTCTTCCAATGTAGACAATGTATCCTACGGCGAAGGAATCGACATAACCGTATATGTAGATGGAATGATTGAAGGAGACCTCATTGAAGTTAACTTCACTGTAGTTGACGCAACAACCGGTGACGATGTATTCAATGGAACTTACAACATCAGCAACGGTGATGTTATCACAGTTCCTCCATTAGATGTAGGTAAATACAGCTATAGTGTCTCATTCTATGGAGATGATAAATATAACACTGGCGGTGCAGATTCCATTGCTGCTGTCGGAAGCTTTGAAGTATTGGATATGTCTGATGTAGATGTTCTTGTCACTGCAGATGAAAGCATCACTTACGGTGAAAAGGTCACTGTAGAAATTGATCCTATCGTTTCTGAAGGTGGATTACCTGTAACAGGTACTGCTACCATTTATGTATATGATGATCCAGCATCTGTAGATCCTGTATATGTTTTAGCTGATGTAGAACTTGATAAAGACGGCGCTACTGCAGTCCTTGATACCATATTGCCTACTGGCGAATACTGGATTGTTGTAGACTTTGAAAGTGATGATGGCTACTATGATGGCAGAGGCGTAACTTCAACCATTGTTGATTTAGCTCTAGCTAAATTATCCATAGACCCTATCACTGTTACCTATGGCGAAACCATCCCTATTACTGTAACAGCTCTTGGCAATGGCGGTGAACTATTAAACGGAACCGTTGAATTTAAGATTTACGGTCCAGGATTTGAAGGAACAGTCACTGTCAAAAATGGTACTGGAGTAACCAATATTACAGAAAGGTTTGATGTTGGAACCTACACTATCATAGCTGCATTTGGAGATGATGGTGCTAATTACGAAGGATTCAACATTACTTCCTTAGAAATCACTCCTGCTACCCCTATAGTCCGTGTAACTGGAAGTGAAGTTGAATATGGCGAACCTAGCACTGTAACTGTCAGTGTAAGTGACATTGATGGCATGCCATTATCCGGTAAAGTAATCGTAACTGTTGACTGGGTCGTTGACGGTCTTACCCAAGTAATTGACCTTGACGATTCCAATGAAGCTTCATTCGATCTCAGCCCATATGTCCATCAAGGAACATACGATGTAACTGTAACCTACATTGCAAACGGCAACTACGGCGAAGCTGTAAACGACACTGAAACAGTTAATGTAACTGCTTCCACTACCGCTACAGTTAACGTTGAAGTTCCAGAGGACGTATCATACGGCGATGAACTAACTATCAAAGTCACTGCTGAAGACGGCGCTGGCGAACAAATCCCTCTAGAAGCAGTCAATGTAACTGTAAACGGTGAAACCAAAGAATACCCTGTAGATGAAAACGGCACTGTAAACCTTGGCGTATTGCCTGCAGGAGATAATGAAATCACCGTAGCTCTCGATGACGGTACTCACAAGCCTACAAAAACTGAAGCTACAGCCAAAGTTGCTCCTGCTGAAGCTGTTGTATTTGTTGACACTGACAATGATAACCCAAGCTATGGAGATGTCGTTGTTGTAACTGTCAATGCTACCAACAAGGACAAACCTATAGATGCCGATGCATGTCTTGTTGTAGACGGCTACTTAATCGGCTACTACGATCTTGAAGACGGCCAAGTTGAAATCTCTATTAAAGACTTAGCCCCTGGCAAACATGAAATCGAGGTTTCAGTCGCAAACGGAAACTACTCTGAAGGTAGTTACGGACGCGCAATTGTCAATGTAGATAAAGCAACTCCTGTAATTTCAGCAGAAGGCGAAACAGTCGAATGGGGTGAAGTTGCAACTGTTAAAGTTAATGCAACCGGTGCAAACGGCGAAAAATTAAACATTCCTTTAGTAGTAAGAGTCATCTGGGAAGTATCTGGTGTCGATGAACTTATTGAAATTGAAAACGGCACTGGAGAAGCTGCTTTCCAAATCTCCAACTATGTTGCTCCTGGAACTTACAATGTAACTGTCATATTCTTAGGAAATGATGAATATTACCCAGTAAACAACACTGAGGCTAAGATTATCTTAACCGAACCAAAAACTGTTGAAATGGAAGTATCCATCACCCCTGACGAATACGGCAAAGCTACAAATGTAACTGTAACCCTTAAGGACGTTGCAAGCAAACCACTTGAAGGCTCAACTGTAACCGTAACTGTAGATGGCAAAGAATACGCTAACGCTACAATCGGCGAAGACGGAACCGTAACCGTCCCTGTAGAAGGATTAGAAGCTGGCAACCACACTATTGCTGTCGACTTCGATGACGGTGAACACTCCCCTGTTCATGAGGAAGAAAACATAGCAATTGAACCATCAACTGATGCTACCGTTGAAGCTACTGTAAACGTAGGCGAAAACGAAACCACTGTTGATGTAATTGTTAAGGATTCCACAGGTGAAGGCATAAATGGTACTGTAATTGTCTATGTAGACGGCGAACCTGTCGCTAACACTACAGTTGGCAATGACACTTCAAGCGTATCCATTGGCCAATTAGCTCCTGGCGACCACACAGTTGACGTTGAATTTGTAAACCCTAACTATGCTCCAACAAGCTACTCCACTCATGTAACAGAATCTACTTCACTCACTAACATGACAGTTAAAGTAGACAAGAAAAATATCCTCTATGGTGAATCAGACATAACTGCAACCATTGAATTCACCTCAGAAGGCAAAGCTCTTGACGGTGTAGTTGAAGTATTGTTAAACGGTGAAGCACAAAACGTAACTGTAACCGGCGGAAAAGCAACTGTAAAATTCAGCGACTTAGCTGCAGATCACTACACTGTTGTAAGTAACTTCGCTGGAAACGCTACATACGCTCCTTCAAGCGACTCAGCAAACTTCGTAGTGGAAAGAAAAGCAACCAAGTTCAACTACAACGACATGAATACCACAGCAGTCAACCCTAATGTTGATGGAAGAATCGGCGAATACTTCTACTTCCAATTAGTTGACCAAGACGGAAAAGCCCTTGCTAACAAGAGCGTATCCATCGGATTCAACGGAAAAGTATACAACCGTACAACCAACGAAACCGGTTGGGCTAAACTCCAAATCAACTTAAGAATCGTATTCGGATACACCTTTGCAATCTCATTCTTAGGAGACGACAACTACACAGGCGCATTCAATGTAGCCTTAATCAACGTAAGCGCTCAAACTCCTAAGCTATCCACAAGCAGCAAGGTTTACAAAGCCTCTGCTAAGACTAAGACTTTAACTGCAAAACTCTTAACAAGCTCTGGAAACGTGGACAAAGGTAAAAAACTAACATTTACCGTAAACGGTAAATCCTACTCTGCAACTACCAACGATAAAGGTGTGGCATCTGTAAAAGTAAGCATCTCCCAGAAAGGAACTTACAGTTTTACCGTCAAGAACGCTAAAGACAATACATATGCCTCTGTATCTAAGACTGCGAAGTTAGTAATTAAATAGACAGGCTTTTTACGCAAGCTTTTTAACGGATTTTGGCTTTGCCAAAATCCGCCAAAAACCTTGACCAAAAATTTTATCACGGTCTAGGTATAAACAAGCTTATTTGATTTATTTATAAAAGATTTCGCGGGTATTCTTAAAACTGATGAAACACAAGTGAGTTTTTTAGAATTTGGAAAAACATGTAAAATTTATAAAATTAAACCTTTTTCAACTTAGGATCTTTTGATTCTAAGTTGAAGCATACTTTTTTTTTATAATGAGATTTTTTAATTTGATTTTAACCTATTTTATTAGATTTTTAGTTATTCTACTAACTTTTTTTCTAAATTTTTTCAATCTTTCACTATCAATTATTATAATTTTTAGCTATATTTTCTTTTTTTCTTATTTTTTCTATTTGAACTATTTTTCTTAAAATTGGGCTTTGAACTTTATCTTATTCTATTGATTTTTAAATAAAGCAAAACTTAAAATTTCATCTTCAAAAATGATTAATAATTCTAATTGATCAAAATAAACACTAAATTAATTGAATAAATCCAATTAACAACTTATAATACAAGTTTAATCAACGAATACTTTTCAAATGCTCTCACTTAAAACTTTAAATATAATAGAAATATAATATAACTTATGGTTACTTATATCGAACATCCTTTAATTAGGCCAAATGCAGCGGAAGCTAGGATTTATCAGCAGGTTTTAGCTGCGAATGTATTGAAAAATGGAAATACTATGATTGTAGCTCCAACCGCTTTAGGTAAAACCATCATAGCAATACTGGTAGCTGCAGACAGATTGCAGAAATTAAAAGGTTCAAAGGTACTCATACTTGCTCCAAGCAAGCCACTTGCCATACAGCATGAAGAGAACTTCAAGCACTTTCTAAACCTGCCTTGCACATCTATCACTGGTGCCGTCAAGACAGATGAGCGTGAAAAGCGTTGGGATGCCTCTTCAATCATCTGTGCAACTCCACAGACTATCGAATCTGACCTTCTAAATGAGCGCTACACCCTTGATGATGTTTCCCTGCTTGTCTTTGACGAATGCCACCATGCCGTAGGCTCATATTCCTATGTCTATCTTGCTCACCGCTATGTAAAGGAGTCTAATAACCACCTCATTCTTGGATTGACCGCTTCACCAGGTCATGACAAGTCTAAAATCAAGGAAGTTTGTGAAAATCTATTCATACAGGACATCACCATCAAGACTGAAGACGATCCTGATGTCAAGCCCTACTTCAATCCTATCCAAATCGACTGGGTAAGGGTTCAGTTGGGAGAGGAGCTTGAAAAGATAAGGGATCTTGTCAACAAGGCATTGAAGGTTCGTCTTAAAGGCCTTAAGTCTCTTGGGGTAATCAATACGGTCTCTGTAACAAAGCGGGATGTTCTCAAGGCAAGGTCACGGGTTCAAAGAAAGATAGGTCAGTCTGTAAATCCTCCTAAGGAGTGCTTCCAGGCAATTTCAATCCTATCTGCCGTAATCAACCTTCAGCATTCCCTTGAGCTTCTTGAAACCCAAGGGGTAGTGCCATTCAATGACTATATAAAGCGCCTTAGGAAGAAGACCACAAAGGCAGCAAAGAACATCCTTCTTGACCCTAACTTTTCAAAGGCAATCTATTTTGCTAAGGAGGCTGAAGAAAAGGGACTTGAGCATCCTAAGATGAATAAGCTAGTTGAACTTCTCAAATTGGAATTAGGTGTTGATGAGGCTCAGACCAGACTCACTTCCCTTAGAAACGACTCAGACTCTTCCATGGATGAGAAGGTGAAGGAGGACAGCCCAAAGATAATTGTTTTCACCCAGTTTAGAGACACCTTGGACATGATTCATGAAAGGTGTGAAAGGGAAGGAATCAAAAGTGTTAGGTTCTTTGGACAGGGAACAAGCGACGGCAAGAAGGGCCTTACCCAAAAGGAGCAGAAGAAGATTATCAAGTCATTTAAGACAGGAAATTATGATGTTCTAATCTCTACAAGCGTTGCAGAGGAAGGAATAGACATACCTGCAGTTGACCTTGTCATAATGTATGAGCCGGTTCCATCTGAAGTCAGGATGATTCAAAGAAGGGGAAGGACAGGCCGTAAATCCTCTGGAAGGATGAAAGTATTGATCACTGAAAAGACAAGGGATGAGGGCTACTATTGGACCAGCATGAGGCGTGAGGACAAGATGAAGACTCAGCTTGCAACTCAAGAGGCCATCGAAGAGCTTAAGCTCAATGCAGTGGAGAAGATAGAGGTTGAAAAGTCAGCTAAGGATCTTGGCAAGAGGGAAAAGGTCATTATCGAAGACCCTAGAGATGATGACAGCAGCGACAACTTTGAGGAAGAAGCAAAGAATGAGGACATTGAAGAGATAAGCCTTGAAAACGACAATGAAGAGAAGCAGAAGGAATTGATGGAAAAGGAGGCCAAGAAAAAGCAATCTTTGGAAGATTCCATTATTGAAGAGCTTGCAAAGTCATCAACAAGCGATGAACTGGTGGTTTATGTTGACTCAAGGGAAGGAAATTCAAGGGTTATAAGGGCCTTGGACACCATAGGAGTCAAAGTAAAGGTCAATACAATGGCAGTTGCAGACTATCAGGTAAGCGATGATGTTGCAATAGAAAGGAAAACTGCAAGCGACTTTGTAGATTCCATTGTTGATAAGAGGCTCTTCAAGCAGGCTAAGGCCATGATGGAAGAGTTTAAAAAGCCTATTCTTATCCTTGAGGGAGATGACTTCTATACCGGTTTCATAAATCCAAATGCAATAAGGGGATCAATGGCTTCCATTGCAATAGATTATGGAATCAGCATAATTCCAACAAGAACCCCTGAGGACACCGCTGCAATGATTAAGAGAATTGCAATAAGGGAACAGCAAGGTGAAAAGAAGAGCATACAGATAAGAACAGAGAGAAAGCCTCAGAATCTTTGGGAGCAGCAGCTATTCATAATTGAATCCTTGCCAAACATAGGACCAGTCCATGCAAAGAACCTCCTTGAGCACTTCGGTTCAGTGAAGGCTGTTCTCCAAGCTGACGAAAAGCAATTGCAGGAAGTCGATGGAATAGGTAAGAAAACAGCTAAAAGCATTAAGGAAGTTGTTGATGGCAAGTATTTGTATTTTAAAAAGCCAGAGAAGAATGAGAAATTGATTTAACTGGTGATGCAAGTATTTGTATTTTAAAAGTTTCTCTATATTTTTTTCAATCCTTGATTTTTAATTCTTTTATTTTTAAGTTTTCAGCTTTAATCAATATTTGCTTTTATTAAAAAATCATTAAATAAGATAAAAACTAAAAATATTTTTAATAAAACTTAAATATATTTTTTAAGGGTTTTTTAAAATTTCTCTTAAGAGTTATTTTTAGAAATTTCAATTAATTTTAAAAGTTTATTTTTACAAATTTTAATCAATTAAATTTATTTTTTTTAGGTTGTGATTATTTGAAGATATTAATGGATGAAAGAGGTAAGAAATACCTTCTAAAGGAAGATAGAGAATTCCAAACTGATTTGGGAATTATTAAAAAGGAACAGATGGAAAGGGCAACAATTGGAGATACAATAATCACTCATTTAGATAAAGAATTTAAGGTCATAAAGCCTACAGTCAACGATTTCATTGACCTTATGGAAAGAAGATGCTCCATTCTCATTCAAAAGGATATAGGAACTGTGCTGGCAAGAACGGGATTAGGTGCAGGAGACAGGGTCATCGATGCAGGAACAGGAGCCGGTGCAATCGCATTGAACTTTGGAAATGTGGTTGGAGATAAGGGTCAGGTTTACACCTATGAAATCAGGGAAGACTTTGCAGAGATTGCAAAGAGAAACATTGACAACTTTGGAATAAAGAACATAGAGGTAAAAAATCAGGACATCAAGGAAGGAATCGATGAAGAGGAGATTGATCTTGTTTTCCTAGACCTTCCAAAGCCATTTGAAATTTTTGAGGATGTTAAAAAGGCCCTTAGATTAGGAGGATGGCTTGCTGTCTATGCCCCTTATATTGACCAAGCTGAAGTGGCTTATAGAATTGCAAAGAAGCTTGATTTCAGAGACCTTACAATCCTTGAGACATTAGAGAGGGAAATGGAAATAAGGCCTCAAGGAACAAGGCCTAAGACAAGAATGGTGGGTCATAGTGGCTATTTGGTTTTTTGCTCGTAAGCTCTAATCAAGCTTTTTTGGCCTTCGGCCAAAAAACCTTGACCAAAATTTTTATTTATGCGTATGTTTTAATCATGATATTTATTTAAGGTATTATATCTTATCCTATCTTTTTACTCTCTTTTTTCTCATTTTAAGTCTATTTATCTACTTTTTAATTATTTTAAACATTGTTACTCCTTATTTTGCTCATCTAACTATTTTTTTCTTTTTAATATATTTTCTAAATATTTATTTATTAGATTAAATAAAGTATAAATGGGCTTATAATAAGTCATGATTATATGATTAGGATTGAAATGTTTAATTTTAAAATATTTCGATTTATTTTAATCAAATATCATCGAAATAGCATTAAATTAATTAATAGTAGATATTTAATTTAAAATTAAATAGGTAAAAGCATGTATAATATTATCGAGCTTAAGGACAAAGTATTGAATAATTACAAAGTCACTAAAGAAGATGCATTGAATTTGCTTGATGTTCCATTAGATGAACTTTCAGATGCAGCAAATGAAATCAGAGAATTCTTTTGCAGCAACAAGTTTGATGTATGCACATTAATCAATGTAAAAAACGGCAGATGCAGTGAAGACTGTAAATTCTGTGCTCAATCCAATCATTATGATACAGATATAGATATATATCCATTCCTATCAAAGGAAGAGCTAGTAGGTAAGAGCAACTCCCTTTTGGATGCAGGTTTCAAGCGAATCTCTTATGTTGCATCAGGCAGAAAGATAAGGGATAAGGAATTTGATATAGTTGTTTCTGCATTAGAGCAATTGAACAAGGATAGAACTGATGAATTCCATTTATGCCTTTCATTAGGGCTTTTAAGCGAAGAGCAGATAAGCACTCTTAAGAATCTGAATGTTGAACGAATTCACAACAATCTTGAAAGTTCAAGGGATTATTTTTCAAATATATGCACAACCCATTCCTATGATGAAAAGCTGGATACCATTGATCTTATAAAAGACAAAAATCTTATGGTCTGCAGCGGAGGAATATTTGGAATGGGAGAGAGCTTTGAAGATAGGATAGATCTTGCAATTCAGTTAAGGGATCTTGGAGTCAAGTCAATTCCTATAAATGTTTTAAATCCGATAAAGGGAACTCCTGTAGAGAATAATAAGATTCTTTCCAATGATGAGGTCTGCAGGCTTATTGCAATATTCCGCTTCATAAATCCCGATGCATTCATTAGAATGGCTGGAGGAAGGACCCTCCTTGGAGACAATGGCAGAAAGGCATTCCAATCAGGTGCAAATGCAGCAATACTTGGAAATATGCTGACAACAAGTGGTGTGGAACTTGAAGAAGACTTTAAACTACTTGAAGAGCTTGGATTTGAGATAACTTATTCAATTGATGCTTAATTATTGATATTTGGATAGATATTTGGATTTGATAATTTTCTTTCTCAATGAATCTGTATTTTTTTATTTTTTCTATCATTATTTATTATTTTATTTTTTTATAGGTGTAAAGATGTCAAAAGGACTATTCGTACTGGGAACTGGCACAGATGTTGGAAAGACTTATGTAACTGGCTTATTGTTAAAGTACATAAGAGACAATGGCTACAATGCAAGCTACTTTAAGGCAGCCTTAAGCGGCGCTATAAGGGACAATGAAGGCAAACTGATTCCTGGAGATGCTGTTGAAGTGATAAATATGGCTGGCCTTGAAGAGGATACAGACTTTTTGGTTCCATACATATATGAAACAGCAGTTTCTCCACATCTTGCAAGCCAAATTGAAGGAAATCCTGTTGAACTGGACAAAGTCAAGCATGCATACGAAGAAGTTTCAAAGAAGTACGATTATATAGTCATGGAAGGAAGCGGGGGCATAGTCTGCCCTATTCGCTATGATGGGCAAGGATGCAAAAGCAATATCTTGCTTGAAGACATAATCAAGTGTCTTGACCTTAATGTCCTTCTGGTTGCAGACGCAGGGCTTGGAACAATAAACTCTGTAATAACAACAGTGGATTATTTGAAAAATAGGGATATTCAAGTTTGCGGAATTCTTCTAAACAATTTTAAGGACATGCCTATGGAAAATGATAATCTCAAGATGATTGAAGAGCTTGGTGGAGTGGATGTCATTGCAAAAATCTACAAAAATGATAAAAATTTATCACTTGATGTACAGTTAGATGTTCTAATGAATTATTTTAAATAATCCTTTTTATTATTTTAATTATTACTATTATAATTATTGTACTTATTTTCCTATTATTACTTTTAATTATCCGATTTTTTAATTATATTAATTAAAATTTTTCTTCTATTTTTTCCACCATCATTTTTATTGCAAAAATCATTTTTTTGATATCTTTTACTTTGATTTTATAGAAAATAAAATTCAGTTTTTTAAAATTTTCTCTTTTGGCAGTTAAATGACAAAATTTATATTTTTAATTATCTTATTAAAATTTATGAGAAAGGAAATTTTAATTGCAGCTATTGCAATCATATTAATATTATGTGGAGGTGTATTTGCAGCTAGCAATATGCAGATAGCGGATATTGCTACTTTTAGTTTGAATGCAATTGATCTCGAGGATAGGGGAAGCTTAATCGTTGACTCTGAAGATATCACTGCTTCAAAGGGCTATTATAATTCTTCGGCTTCTGATGAGAATGTGGTTTTGGTTAAAAATTATAGCTTAAGATTAAGCAATTCAATTGTAAATAAGACTGGAGACACTGGAAGCTCTGGAGATGATGCAGACTTTTATGGGATTAATTCTGCAGTTCTTGTAAATTCAAATGGAAGTGTAGAATTATCTGATGTTGAAATAGAGACTAATTCTAAAGGATCCAATGGAGTATTTGTAACAAATGCTGTTTCTGATTCTAATTCAAATTCTTCATCCTCTTCTGGCAGCCCTATTGTTGATTCCACTGAACGTCATGATGGAAAGAGTGATGCTGAAGAGCCTGGTGGTGTTCCTCCTGAAAAGCCTGTTGAGGATGGACCTTCTGTATATGGCGGTTCTTCAGGAGGTAAAGGTGCCCTTAGCGATGGAAATCAATCTATGCCTGCTCCAGGCGCTAGCTCCTCTGATGTGGAAGGAAGTTCAAGTGCAGACATCTCAAATGTCCGAATCACCACACATGGAGACAAGTCCCGCGGATTGGATGCAACCTTTGGAGGAAAGATTATTGCTTCAGATGTTGAAATCAATACAGATGGCCAAAGCTGTGCGGCTCTTGCAACAGACAGAGGCGAAGGTGAAGTCCATGTGAAAAACTGCATATTGAATACTGGAGTGGATGAGAAAAGCGGAAGAGGCTCTCCAATCATCTATTCAACAGGAAACATTACAGCTGACAATTCCGAAGGCTGTGCCCATGTCTCCCAGATTGCCTGCATAGAGGGAAAAAACAGCATTGCGCTATCAAACTGTGAGTTCTCTGCAGGTGCAGGAGGAAATAGGGAAGATAATGGAGAATATGTTGATCTAGGAGGAGTGTTCATCTATCAAAGCATGAGCGGAGATGCTGATGTAGGAACCTCTCTTTTTGATGCAAACTGTTGCGTTTTGTCCATAGAAGAGGATTCCGAATACTATAAGACTGCTCCTATGTTCCATGTTACCAATACAAAGGCCATTGTCAAGCTTGCAAGCACAGAACTTAATTTCGGAAGCGGTGTTCTTTTGAATGTTTCCGGTCAAAGCCAATGGGGAACTGTAGGATCCAATGGCGGTGAGCTTGAGTTTGATGCAAGTGATGAGATTCTTGATGGGGATGTCTTTGTTGATTCCATCAGTTCATTGAATATGAGCTTGGCTTCAACCAGCTTTATAGGAGCTGTAAATCCAGACGATGACTTTGGAGAGACTAATCTTGTCATTGATTCAGATTCTGATTGGACATTGGATGGAGACAGTCACCTTAGCTCATTGGAGAATAATGGAGATATAGATTATAATGGACACACTCTTTATGTGGATGGAAAGGCTTATACAGAGTCTAATCCATTTAAATAGTTTGTATTTTTAATTTAAACTCTTTTTTTATTTTTTTATTCTTTTTTAATCTTTAATATTTCTTTTTTTTATTCTTTTTTAATCTTTAATATTTCTTTTTTTTATAGTTATTTAAACTTTAATATTTCTTATTTTTTTTAAGCGTTTATTTCTATAATTTTTCTTATTTTTCTATTTTTTTAAACAGGGTTTTATATTTTTTTTTTTTTTTTTTATTCTTAGTTGATTTTAATCAATTTAGATAAGTTTTATTATAGACATCCAATATAGTATATATGGAAGTTTTAAATGTTTTAACTTAAAAAAAGCTAAAAGGTTTTAATATGAATAAAAGTAAAAAATGTGCAGAAAAAGATTTGGCTCATATATGGCATCCTGCCTCTCAGATGAAGGATTATGAAGACTTTCCACCAATTGTAATAGACCATGCTAAGGGAGTCCACCTTTATGATGTGGATGGAAAGGAATATACAGACATCATCAGCTCATGGTGGTGCAATATCCTTGGTCATTGCAATGAAGAGGTAAGCCAGGCCCTTAAGGACCAACTTGATGAGCTTGATCATGTTTTATTTGCTAATTTTTCACATAAGACTATAATAGAGCTATCAGAGCGTCTTATTAAGGTCATGCCAAAGGGATTGAATAGGTTTTCCTTTGTTGACAACGGCTCTGCTTCAGTTGAATGCGCATTGAAGATGGCATTCCAGTATTGCGCTCAAACTGGTAGGGCTCAAAAGAAAAGATTCATGTGCTTTACAGATGCATATCATGGAGAGACATTAGGCGCATTGTCTGTTGGAGCCCTTGATGAGTATTCAAGTGTTTTTGAGCCAATCATGATTGATACAATTAAGATTGAGGCTCCTGATTGCTATAGATGTCCTTATGGTAAGACAAGGAATGATTGTGATTGCCAGTGCTTTGAGCATGCAGAGAGGGCATTTGAAGAGCATGGCCATGAGACCTGTGCAATGATTATAGAGCCGCTTATACAGGGAAGCGCTGGAATGAAGATTTATCCTCCTCTTTATCTAAAGAAGCTTAGGGAACTTTGCGATAAGCATGATGTCCTTCTTATTGCAGATGAGATAGCTACAGGTTTTGGAAGGACTGGAAAGTTCTTTGCAGTTGACCATGCCAATATAACTCCAGACATTATGTGTGTGTCCAAGGGACTCACTAATGGATATATGGCCATGGCAGTTGCATGCACTACAGATGAGATTTATAATGCTTTCTATGGTGATTATGAGGATAATATAGCATTTATGCACAGTCATACTTATGCCGGTAATCCATTGGCTGCAAGCGTTGCAAATGCCACACTTAAGATAATGGAAAGGGATAGGATTATTGAAAATAATCAGGAAAAGGCCATTTGGCTTAATAAAAGATTCCACAACACATTTGATGAGCATCCTAATGTTGGCGAGATAAGACAGATGGGTCTTATCAATGCAATCGAGCTTGTTGAGGATAAGGAGTCTAAAAAAGGATTTGATTCAAGCCTTAGAATAGGATATAAGATTTATAGGGAAGCTTTAAAGGATGGATTGATGTTAAGGCCTCTTGGCAATGTTATGTATTTTAATCCTCCTCTTGTCATAACTAAGGAAGAGCTTGATGAGTCTTTAGCTATTTGTAAAAAGGCTATTGATAAGGTATTATTAGACTAAATTATCTAATGATTGACTTTATTGATAAAATATGGAAATATCGATTGATTTATTTCTAATTCTTGAATTAAATTTTTTAAAAAAAGTAGAATATCTTGAATTTTTTTCAAGTTATAAAAATTAGTAGAATGTGTGGAATTTATTTTTTTTGTTTTAAAAAAGTTTAATTTTAAAAAACTGTGAAAAATAACCCTATTTGTAAAAATAAACTCACAAAAATCAAATAGGGTTATTGATCACATCAAAATTTGTCCTATGTATTTTGTTTTATTTGATAAATCTTTTTTCTAGAAAAAGAAATATTGCAAATAAAAAGGCATATGTCCCACCCACCTAACCCAAATAATGGAATTATTTTCCATTATAAATATAAGGATTGTTGTTTTTTAATGCTTTCTTTTTGTTTATTCAAATAACTCTCTTTTAACCTCCTATTTGAAAATACACAAGGTTTCATCCTTATTCATATCATGATAGAGCTCTGCCTTGTTTTCATCAAAGTCTATCACCTGTATCATGTCATAAATCTCCTCGCTGAGGTTTGGATTTATGTCCTTTAATATGTTCGGATAGTCGTAGACCATGTCCTTATTGAACTCCAGTTTTTTCTCATTTTCAAACAATGCACCGTAGTATATATCCGCTTCCACCAGGTCCTGGAACATGTGGCTTCCAAAGGATAACTCTGGCATATATCCTGCATCGCTGTATGACTCCTCTAGGATTGCGGAGAAGTAGCTAATGTCTGCAAAGACTACAGGGATTCCAAGTTCTGGAGATGATGTTCCTATCCTTCCTGGGACAATGAGAATCGCTGTCTTGTTGTTGCTCTTGAGATATGCATTTACATCGCTGATTACTCTTGAAATAGAGCTTTTTTGAGCATAAGGATATTCATAATACTTATGAGGATCCACATAGCAGATTGTGTCTATTGTGTTCTTTCTGGACATTCCCATAGAGGATTCCTTGATATGGAAGAATACGTTCTTGTCTTCAGGCATTTCAATAGCCTCATTGTTTACCATAACTTGCAGAGGTCTGCACTGCAATAGGTTTATGTTGAATGATTTGTCCTCTCCCACATTTACAGTGTATTCGATGTCAACTGGATAGTCATATGCTGTCTGGAGGGTGCTCATGATTTCCTTCATGGTTTCTATGAATGCATCGTTTTTAACGATTCCCTCACAGTTTACAAATACTATTTCCCTACGTTGGCCTCTGTCTCTAAACATCCTTTCCGCTTCTCTGTCATGCTCTACCAACATGTTTTTAGAGTATCTTGGAATTACGCTCAATCCTTCATCCACTGGAATGTCATGCAGGCTGATTTCCTTAAGGTCAATAACATCAAGATAATGCTGTGAATATCTGTGCTTTTCCTTAATGTCCTTTGCCATAGTCACTTCAGGCTTGTCAAGGTTTATGATTCTAGGATAGTCCTTTTTTGTACGGTCGACAGCCTTTGTACCAAGACCCATTACAAGCCTTAGCATTCCCTTGCTGTTGTCCATGTCCGGAAGCGGGGAATATGGGCTGTATGAGAATCCTACACCTGCTGCTGTCGGGAAGAAATAGTCTCCATGGTATGATCCTGAAACCCTTTGAACCAATAGGGCCATCTGTTCGTCAGTGTCGTCCAATCCATTTATTTTTCTGTATTCAAGGGCTGAAATGTTCATTGTACTTGAATATACCACCTTCACTGCCTCTTCAAAGGCTGCCAGTCTCTCTTCAAGTGAGCCTCTGTTTACACAGAATACTGATTCGTATTTTCCAGCAAATGCATTTCCATATCCATCCTCAAGGAAACTGCTTGAACGGACGATAATCGGATTCTGTCCGAAATAATCCAGCATCTTTATGAATTCCCTTTTGGTCTGGTCTGAAAAGCTTCCGTTTTTAAGGGCTTCCTCCAGTTCCTTTCCATATTTATAGTATCCTTCAGGGGTCCTTTGCTTTACCCTAAGGTCCCAAAGGTCATTTGAAACGATGTAAGTGTAGAAAAGGTCTGAGCCTATATAGAATGAGTCGTCAGGCTCAAAGATATTGTTGTATATCTCTGGGCAGTTCCTTTCAATTATCTTTCTTGCAAGAAGCATACCACAGGACTTACCTCCTACAAGTCCACTTCCCACTCTGCGGTCATAGATTGTGGTATAGTCCTCAAAAGAGAAGTATTCCTTGATTTTGGAAAGCATCTTCTCGTCCTTTGTCATCATGAGCTCACAGATCTTGTCACACTCTTCGTCGATATTCTTTCCCTCTTCGTATTCTCTTCTGACTTTAAGCATATACCTTTCCCAGCTGTCTAAGGTCTGTCCGTTCATGTATTTGTCTGAATTGATGGTCTTATAGTATTTGCTTACTTCCTGACCGTCCTGAAGGACCTTGACAAAGCCGGTTCTAGGGTTGAACTTATGCCCTAAAAACATGGTCTGTGAGTATCTGTTCCATACCTTGAGAGGGGATACGTAAACTTCCTCTGGAGAGTTTGAGTATACGTTTAGAAATAGCTGTGTGGTTTCACGGATCTTTGCTATTGCATCATATGAGTGCCTTCCTCGGATGATTGGGAAGTATGCAACTGTGTCCAGCTGGAAAAGGAATGGACAGGTTACCTTAAAGAAGTTTCCCATCATCAGGTCTGTTGACCATACCGCTTGAAGGTCGCTTAGGCAGTCGAAGACATAGAATGCATCGAAGCCTTCCTTTTCTATGATTCTGTGAACTTCCAATGTGAATGTCTCGAATTGGTTATATGGATTAACCAGATATATCTTGATTCCGTCACGCTCTATCATGGAAAACTCGGTTTCCGGATTGTTCTGCTCGATTTCAAGCAATCTGAAATCTTCTTCAGTCATTTCTATTAATGGAGGATGATTGGCAAAACGGATGTAAATTAAGTTTCTATTGTCCTCTTTTGCTTGCTTTATGTAAGGATTTACAAAATAGGAAAATTCATTTAGGTTTGTGACATTCCATACAACGTTGTCTCCTAAACGAATATTGTCTAAAGCGCTATCAAGCCCTGGAATTCCTGATTTGATTCTATCGAATGCGGCCATATTAATTTCTCCTAATCTTTGTTTTCATGTATTATACCCGTTTATCTTAAAATTCTTTTTATCTACTAGCTTCCTTAGTTAGCTTCCTTAGTTAGCTTCCTTAGTTAGCTTCCTTAGTTAGCTTCCTTAGTTAGCTCCCTTTTAGCCACTAATATCTTTGGCTTACCATAGGCACTCCAGTCAATTGAGAAGCTTCCATAGTCAATGCTACAAGGTCTTGACGTTCAAGATTCTCTATGTCAGTGTTTCCTGCCTGTTGGGTTAATGAAGTAACCTCCTGTGTCATAGCCTCAATATAGTTAGCAACTTGCTGACCTTTTCTTATAGGATCCAATCTTCTTCTAAGGGCTCTGTCCTGTGTTGCAATTCCTTTAGGACATATTCCTTCTGAACAGGATTGACAGACCTTACATCCTATTGAAATAAGTGCTGATGTAGCAACATATACAGCATCGGCACCTAAAGCTATTGCTTTTGCAACGTCAGCTCCGGATCTTATTCCTCCGGCAGCAACTAGGCTTACTTCGCTTCTTAGGTTTATCTCCTTAAGGGCGTCGTCAGCCTTAACGATAGCTTCAATTGTAGGGATTCCCGCATGCTCTGTAACAACTTCAGGGCCTGCTCCGGTTCCTCCTTGCATACCGTCAACTACAATTATGTCTGCGCCAGCCTTTGCTGCAATCTTTACGTCCTGCTCCACTCTTCCAGATGCGAATTTAACGATGATTGGCACTTTCCAGTCTGTGATTTCCCTTAGCTGATTGATTTTCATTCCTAAGTCTTCCGGACCTACGATATCCATGTGTCTTGCAGGGCTTAATGCTGAGGTTCCTTCCGGAATGTTTCTAACCCTTGCAACCTCTGCAGTTACCTTATGGGCAAGAAGGTGTCCTCCCATACCGGACTTTGCGCCTTGGCCTATCTTTATCTCAACAGCCTCTGCATTGTTCAGGTAGCTTGCTGAAACACCGAAACGGCCTGATGCATACTGTGCAATGAGCTTGTCTGCATAATGCCTTTCCTCTGGAAGCATTCCTCCTTCTCCGGTGTTTGTTATTGAACCGACTTTGCTGCTTCCAATAGCCAATGCTATCTTTGCCTCTTTACTTAAAGCACCAAATGACATTGCTCCAATCATGATTGGAGTGTCAATTTCAATTGGGTTTTCTGCAAAACGGTCTCCAAGGACTACTGATGTCTTGCATGTTTCCCTGTATGAGTCTATTGGTGGCCTTGATACCTGTGCAGGCAATATGCTCAAGTCGTCAAAGCTTGGTATTCTTCGGGTAAGTCCGCATCCACGGACCTTATATGAACCGGTCTGGCTTTTACGCTTGATTTCAACCATGGTTGAGTTTGACCATATTCCCCTTCCCTCATCCACTAAAGGCCTTACATAGATAGCATGTGTCGGACACATCTCTTCACAGATCTTGCATCCTACACAGTTTTCCTGATGTATTGGGAGTGGTTCGTCATTGATTACCTCATATACGCCGTGAGGGCAGTTAGAATAGCAGCTATAACAGTTCTTACATGCTGACTTGTTTGGATTGTCACATAAATACCAGCAGCAACCTGGCCTGTCATTGTTCTGCCTGCATATTTCTATTTTCCTTTCAACAGTGAATGACATTAGTTAACCCCCTCTTCTGTAGTTGATGATTCCTCATTAATTTCTTTTAGTGGCTTGAATACAGGACATACAGAATATTTGGTTCCTCCTGATTTTACGACTTGGTCTATGTCCTTTGTTAGCTTTGCGTAAGGTTTCCAAGCTAAATCGTCTTTCTTATCAACAATAAGGGCTTCTGTTACAATCTCATTGCTTAAAAGATAGTCTAGAATTGTAGTGACGATTGAACCGTCTTGACCTTGGCTATGCTTAAGGGATCTAACTGTATAGACATTTATATAGTCTCCGATTGGCTTTTCATTGTCATTTCTTAAGTGTTCCTCTATGAATGTCCTTGGACATACTGCAAAGCATGCATGGCAGTCTGGAGGGCATTGGCCTTTCATTCTAGGTTTGGTGTCGTCGATTATTATTAAGTTATCCGGACATGCATATTCGCAGGCTCCGCAGAGCACGCATGCTCCAATGTCTATGACATTTGACTTTAAGTCAGAGAAGTCAGATTCTGAGATTTCCTTGCTTATTGAATCGTCGTCCTTTTCCCTTTGGTATAGTACAGGCCTTGCTAAGAATTCTCTTTGTTCTATATGCTCCAGATTCCTGTTTATTTTGCCTTGGGCAAGTTTGTTAAGCAGTTGGAATTTGGATTCTTCTAGCTCTTCAACTTCAATGAATCTTTGCTCAATTGCTCCCTTTACTATTTCCTCTCCTTTTTCGCTTCTAACAATCAATGTTGACCAGCCGTCATCTGAACCTATTGAACCTATTGAGATATCAGAGGTCTCAGATGTAAGCTCAACACATATGTTGCAGTTTTTCCTGATTATCCTTTTAGCTACTGATAAAGGTATTTTCACTGTTTCCTTTGTTTTTAGTATTAGGAATAGGAATCCTTTGTCAATTTGGAACTTTTCAATGTCATCCATCTTTAAGTCATATTCCTTTAGGAAATTTACAAAGTATTTGTATGAAAAGTTCTCCATGCAGAATAAGCCCAATTTAACCTCAATAGGGCTATCTGTATAATCTTGCAGTTTTGATGCTGCCATAATTTCACATGGTGTTCCAACCATTGCTATTTTATGTTCACTCATTTTATTAGCTCCTATTGAATATTTACAATCTTTTTAAAGTTTGAATAGTCTATATCTTCAAAACCGTATTTTGTCAGGGTCTCTTCAAGATCCTTTAAATCTTCATCTGTGGTTTCTTCCATAATTGCGTTTTTTCCAAGGCTTTTGACCTCTCCAAGAACATATATGCTTCCTCTCATGATTGATTCCCCGACGTCATCGGTTACATCTCCAAGAATGATGAGCTTTCCTCCCATCATAAGCAGTCCGGTCATGAATCCGCTGTTTCCGCCAATGATTACGGTTCCTCCTTTCATGATCTCTCCAGTTCTTGAGCCTGTGCTTCCTTTTACGATTACGGTTCCTCCATAGATTCCCTGTCCTGCACCGTCTCCCGCTGTGCCTTCGATGATAAGTTCCCCTTTGGTCATATTGTCTCCGGCAAACCAGCCTGCGTTTCCGTTGATGTGTATCTTTGGTCCGTTGACCATGGTTCCAACAAAGTATCCTGCAGAACCGTTGATTTCTATGTCTACATCTTCGCTTAAGCCTGCGCAAATATTGTGTCTTGATTCAGGATTGTTAATAATGAGTTTATCATGATGTGCAGCCTGTTCCTTTATAGCACGGTTTAATTCTTTCTCTTCCATATCTTTTGCATTAATGATGTATTCTTTCATAGATAAGACTCCTTATTCATTGTTTCTTTTTATAAGGTCCTTATTTTTTTGTATAATTCTCCTTAAAATAAGATTATTTCATTATAAAACCCTTATAAAATATTTATAAAGATTTATTTATCATAAAGTCCTTTTTAAAGAGCTTGTTTTGAATAAGTCCCTTATTTTATTATCTCTTTTCATTAAGGCTCCTTATTATATGGTGTAAGCTCTTGTTTCACCTGGGGCTATCTGTTCTATCTCATTAGAATCAGTGACATCATGCAATGCCATTTCCTCTGAAGCTATTGCAAAGACTTCATCGGTTTCTACCATAACTCCTGGTCTAAGGCCAAGCTTGTCCTTTGCAATGCCTATGCCGTTAGGTGTTCCTACCAATATTGAAAATGGCCCATCTAAGTCAATCACTGCTTGATCTAAGGCTTCTTCTAATTTATAGCCTTGATTAAGCTTGTCTGCCATATAGTGAACGATGCACTCTGTATCGTTAAATGATTCAAAAGTGTGTCCTTTACGTTCTAATGGGTCTCTTATTTTCCAATAATTGGTGATTTGTCCATTATGCACTACAGTAATGTCTGGTATGATGTAGCTTTGATATGGGTGTGCATGATAGCGGTCTACGCCACTTTCTGTTGCAAAACGGGTATGTCCTATTCCATGTGTTCCCATTCTGCTTTGAACGTCAAATCTTTCTGCAATGTCCTTTACTTTTCCGACGTCCTTTATCATTTCAAATGAATGTGATCCGTTGATGACCCTTACATTTTCTAATTCGTCTATTTCCCTTATCCATGGTTGCAAAAGGGAGAATTCATCTAATGCTATTTTGCATTTATATACATCTGAGTCTCCTACGGATTTAATTATTTCTTCTTCGTATATTGGACTGATTTGGTTTAATAATGATTTTAAATTGTCTAATGCTCCTCTTCTTCTTTTTACTTCTATATTTAATTGATAATAATTTTCAGGAAAATCTAAGCTGCCGTAGATAGCATATCCTGCTGAATCTGGGCCTCTGTGTTGTAGTGATTCAAGCATTGATGTTAATGCTTCTCCTACAGGGTGAGTTTTTTTATCTTTGTATATTACACCTGCTATTCCACACATTTTTCTACCTCCAAAATAATCGGTGAATACACATATTTTAAATTAATAAATTTATCATATGCCTTAAAAGTTAATATAAATTCCATATGCCTAATGAATTTATATTTAAATAACTATATGCCTTTAATATAGCTTTAATATAGCTTTAATATAGCTTTATAACTTTAATATGGTTTAATTTTACAATATGCCTTAATTTTTAAAAACAGTTTATTTTAATTAATTTTTTTTATTATTCTTGTTCTCTTTTTTTAAACCTCCTGATTCTTAGTTATCCCTTTTTTTAAAACCTTTTAACTCTTAGTTATCCCTTTTTTTAAAACCTTTTAACTCTTAGTTATCCCTTTTTTAAAACTTCCAAACTTCAAATTGTCTCTTTTTTAAAGAGTTAAAAAAAAAAATTAAAAATGGGTTGGCAGTCAATTTAAAAAATAAGTTTTATTAACCGCCAATTGTTCTACTAAAGGAAATATTTACAGTAATGTATTTTAAAAAGAATATTTGTACTTTATTCGTATGATAAATATTAATGGCCAATATATTTTAATAATATTTGGCCATTAATTCTTCAAATAAACTAAATCTATACGTTTAAGTATTCATCTCTTTCATAGTCGAATACTTGGATTCTGTAAGCATCCCATTCTGCTCTTTTGATATTGTAGAATTGATTGAATACCTTATCTCCAAGAGCGCCTATGATTACATCATCTTCTTCTAATGCGTGATATGCTTCCCATAAGCTTGTTGGCAAGTTGGAAATTCCTTTTTCAGCAATTTCCTCTTCGGAGAATGCGAATAAGTTTTCTTCAGTAGGTTCTCCTGGGTCGAGCTTATTGTCCATACCGTCTAAACCAGCTTCAAGCAATGCTGAAAATGCTAAGTATGGGTTACAGGATGGGTCAGCTGATCTGCATTCGATTCTTGTACCTAATCCACGGGATGCAGGAATCCTGAGCAAGGTTGATCTGTTTTTAAATCCGTAAGCTATGTAGCATGGTGCTTCATAACCTGGGACTAAACGTTTGTAAGAGTTAACTGTTGGGGATAAGATTGCTGATAAAGCTTGTGCGTGTTTTAATAATCCTCCAATGAAGTATAAAGCCTCTTGAGATACTTGAGTTTCAGTGTTTGGGTCATAGAAGATGTTTTCTCCATCCTTGAATAGACTTTGGTTACAGTGCATTCCACTACCGTTGATTCCTATGAATGGTTTTGGCATGAAAGTAGCCTTAACTCCTAAGTTATTAGCCACTGCTTTTACAGCTTCCTTAAATGTAATTACTGCATCTGCTGTTTTTAAAGCGTCTGCATATTTGAAGTCCACTTCGTGCTGTCCTGCTGCCACTTCGTGGTGGCTTACTTCAACATCGAAACCTAACTCTTCTAATCCGAATACGATTTCTCTTCTGATGTCTGTTCCTTGGTCTAATGGCTCTACGTCAAAGTATTCAGCTTCGTCTGCAGGGACGTAGTTTCCGTTTTCATCCTTTTTGATGATGAAGAATTCTGGTTCTGGACCTACATTGTATTGGTATCCTCTTTTCTCAGCTTTTTCTAATGTTTTCTTAAGGATTCCTCTTGGGTCTCCATCATAAGGGGTTCCTTCTGTGGTGTATATGTCACAGATGAATCTGCTTGTACCTTTTGATTCAGGTCTCCATGGGATGGTTGAGAAGGTGTTTATGTCTGGTTTTGCAAGAAGGTCACTGTCATTGATTGAAGCTAATCCTGCTACAGATGAACCGTCAAATAATAATCCGTCATTTACTATGTCTTCTACATCATTTGCATTTTTAAGAGGAACTGCCATGCTTTTTGGCAATCCGTGTATGTCTGCGAGTTCTAATCTCAAAAATTTTATGTCATTTGCTTCGATTGTCTTAATTATTTGGTCTAGTTTTTTATCGTCTGCGGACATTTTTTCACATCCTTTTTCGAGTTTATTTTTTTTCATTTAGTGGATTTTTATGAAAGTGGAAAATGCTTTTGACTAAATGAATATGATTTTTTGATAGTCGGAAGGAAGTTTCCTTCCTACTTATAGTTTAGCATTTTTTGATATATAAATATTTTGTATGAAAGAAAAATTTCAAATTCCAATTAAAATGACTATTTTATTTATTTTTCGCTTATATTTACTTAATATTAGTAAATACACTTAGTGGATATTATGATTTATTAATTAGTGGTGGTGAAATTAAATATAATTAAAAGAAGCACTATAGATAGCTTAATTAAAATATTTCAAAAAATGTTATTAATGTACAAAAAAGAGCATTGGTATACATGGTTGGTTATTTCCATGCCGGCAAAAAATATCTATAAATTTGCCAAAGTTTTGATTTTTTGCCGATTGGTAAAGTCATTTTTTTTAAAATTAGTTTCATAATAAAATTAGTTTCATAATAAAACTGTTTCATAATATATTAAAATATTAATGAGTATATGTATTGTAATTATTTTTAAAAATAGTTTCTTATATTAATTATTTTATTTATTTAAAAAAGAAAAAAAAGAATATTAAAAATAGTTTCTTATATTAATTATTTTATTTATTTAAAAAAGAGAAAGGAATAGCTATTGTTTAATAGCTATTTAACAAATTTATTTTGCTTGTTTATTTTTATTATCCTCCAATTGGAAGTACTTTTTTATTGCCGTCCATCTATGAGTTCAAAAAATAAAATTTTTGGTCAAGGTTTTTGAGCCGAAGGCTCAAAAAGCTTGGTTCATTCCATAAAAATAGCAGGCTTATAAGGCATAGCATTTCTTGCCTTATTCTGAGGATCATAGCTGTCATCAGTATGAATAACAATCTCTGAACCTACCTCACTTTCAATGAAGTCTTTTGCATCATTTAAGATAGTCTCTTCATCAATCTTACCAATGTATCTTGTCTTAATCATTTCTTTTGAAATTCTTTTTGCTACATTGGCGATTTCCTTTTTGTTATCATAAATGTCTGCCTTTATGGCCTTGCCCATGATTTGGCCGATGTCTGGTTTTCCAACTTCATCAGCTATCTTATATAGCTCCCATTTCCATTCTGGAGCAAGGTATAAGTGTATCTTTTCTGGGTCTGTGTCTACAATGTTCTTGATTTCGTTTATGTCTTTTACTATGTTTTGAACAAGGGACTCGGACCTTTCTATTTCCTTGCTGATTAGATCTTCGTTGTACTCTGGCCATTTAGCAAATGATACAAATCCTTCACCGCCATATTTGCTCCAAAGCTCTTCTGAGGTGTGTGGAGTAAATGGAGCAAGCAATCTTATCCAATTGCTGAGCAATGTGCTTAAGACATAGATTACTGCAGGGTCCTTTGCTTCAATAAGGTCTTGAACTCTGTAAAGATAGTGGTCTAAGTCTTTTTTAAGTAGGAACAAAGCATGTTGGAGTGCTTGTCTTGTTTGGAATACTTCAAGGGCTTCAGTTGCTTCCTTGATGTGTATGTTCAATTGATTTATCATCCATTTGTCGATGCTGCGTTCTAAAGGCACTTCTTCAATATTGGATAGGTCTAGCTTTTCTCCTTTTATGTCTTCTACCTTTTGTGCAAACTCTCTAAACCATTCAAGTCTTCTTTGGGTTCCTCTGACCTCTTTTTCTCTCCAGTCAAAGTCTTGCCATGGTTCTGCTGATGCCATAAGGAAAAGCCTTACCACATCTGCGCTGTACTGTTCGATAGCATCTGCAAGGAGAATGACGTTTCCTTTGGAGGATGACATCTTATTTCCTTCAAGAAGTCCCATACCGAAGACTACAGTTCCTTTAGGCCATTTTTCCTCAGGATATATTGCTGCATGGGTAAACATAAGGAAGCTTAAGTGGTTTCCGACAAGGTCCTTTGCAGATAATCTCCAGTCTAATGGGTACCAGTAGTTGAATTCCTCTTGGATTTGGTTTACTGTCTCTTCAGGGACTGTGATTTCATCGCTGTCTACACCTAAGAAGACCTTTTCAAAGAATGCTTCATTTAAGTCTTCAGGGTCCATATCCTTAAGGTATTTGGCTATTGTATAGTAGGACATGTACATTGTAGAGTCGGATAAAGGCTCAATAAGCCATTGGTCGTCCCAAGGGACTCTTGTTCCAAGACCTACCCTTCTGGAGCATGCCCAGTCGTCAAGCCAATCGAGATAGTATTCGAAGTTTGAGCGTATCTCTTCTGGGATAATTGTCTCTTGTGCTAAGACCTTTTGGGTCTTTTCAGTCCATTCCTCATCGCCGTATCTTATGAACCATTGGTCATCCATGACCTTGACAACACATTTGTTTCCGCATCTGCAGATGACTGGTCTCTCTGCAAAGTCGTACATTATGTCTGCGCTTCCTGCTTCAATCATGTCTGCCTTGATTTCATCTCTTATGAATGCGACTCTTTTTCCTGCATATTTTTCGATATGGTCGCTTATGTATCCTTTGCTGTGCTCTGCCTTGTATAGCTCGTCAGTTGCATCCTGTACCTTAGGGTCGTTTTGGTTTTCGATACCCATCCTTTCAACAACTTCAACAGCAGGGAACTCTCCATATCCTTCTACGGTAACAACATTCAATGGCTCTGCTTTAGCTACCTCTTCTTTTATATCGAAGTCTTTGATTAGCTCTTCGTTTTCCTTAAGGTCTCTAAGTGCAATATAGTCTGCAGGAGCGTGAGCAGGTACTGAAAATACTGTACCTGAACCATATTCAGGGTCTACAAAGCTTGCAGGGAATATTGGCAATGGCTCTCCGTTAAGTGGGTTTTTGACATATTTGCCGATTAATGGCTTAGGGTCAATGTCTCCAACAATCTCCAAATCATGTTGATTTGATAGATTTAAGAATGCTTCATTGCTTATTATCCATTTTTCTCTTGCATTTGCACCTGTTTTTACTTCAACTTCAATATAGTGAACCTCTGGGTTTAGCCATACGTTGGTTGCTGCAAAGATAGTTTCAGGTCTGAATGTTGCAGGGACTATGTATAATCCAGGCTCCACTTCAAACTTAATCAATGTAAGCTCGTTTACACCTACGCCTTCCCCTTCGAGAAGGTCGTGGTCGCCTACAGGGTTCTCATCGTGAGGGCAATATTTAACAGGGTGCTCCCCTTGCTTGATTAGCCCAAGGGACTTAAGCTTTTTAGCTTGCCATGTGATGAATTTCTTGTATGTAGGGTCGATAGTTCTGAATTCTCTTCTCCAATCGATTGAATAGCCCATATCATCCATTACAGTGTGATATTCATTACTGAAGTATTTTACAATGTTAATTGGGTCTTCGAGGCTTGGAAGAGTGTCATGAGGAACCTTGTGTACTCTTTCGTACAAGTCAAGGGTCCATGGATCTTTTCTCTTTATTCTATCTGCAATACCTATGACCGGTGCACCGGTTACGTGCCATGCCATAGGGAATAATACATTGTAGCCTTCCATTCTTTTAAATCTTGCAAATACATCAGGTACGGTGTATGTTCTACCGTGGCCTATGTGCATTGCACCACTTGGGTATGGATAAGCTACTGTTAAGAATAATTTTTCTTTTTCATTTGGATCTGATTGAAATAGCTTAGCGTCAGCCCATTTTTTCTGCCATTTCTTTTCTATTTCATTATTAGTCACTAAATCACCATTTTGATAATTTTAAATAAGTATAAATCATAGTTGAATTGATTTTTATAAATTTAATTTATAGATTTTAAGATAATTTATTATTATAGTCTTGCTATTGCAAGTGCTATAATATTATTGATAAATTATACTGATTTATATTTTTATTTTTATTTAATATAAAATTTTCATTTTAGTAAGTTTCATTTCCCAGTCATTTTGGAGAATTGTTTTTAAAAATTGTTTTTTTAGTAGTTATTTTAGTAGTTATTTTAGTGGTTTATTTCAACTATTTTCAGTTGTGATTTTGCTAATTTTTTTTAGTATTTTTATAGCAATTTTTAGCAATTTTTTAAAAAAACCGATTATAATAAATATTCTGACAATAGTATGTATTTTTTAGCTAAAGTATTACTATTATGGGGAAATATTAAAGAAAGTATTACTTCTTGTTGATAATAACAAATTTTTTTAAGAAATCGTATTATGATTTGTTCAAAAGATAATAAATAGTTTAATATAGTACAAACAATATATTAAAAACAAGTATTCAATGGGGAATTATTAATTCATATGTATTCAACAGTTTTTATAAGTTCAACTCATATGAATATTAATAATTTTTATTAAATTTTCATATTTAGTAAAGTTTTAAAAAAACAGCAATTTTATTAAACTTTAATTTTTAATAAACTTTTAAAAAAACAGTAATTCTTATTAATTTCTGATTTTTAATAGGGTTTTAAAAGTAGTAATTCTTATTAGATTTTAATAATTTAATAAGGTTTTAAAAAAATAATTAAGTTATTAAATTAAGAAAACTTAATTTAACACTTAATTATGAGCTATTTAGGTTTAGAAGATTTAATGATTTAAACTAATTGTAGATATAAATAATACGGCGGGTATTAAATATAAATTGATTTGAAAGAATTAATTTAAATTTATGATTTGATTTGAGTTATTAAATCTTCCCAATATTTGATTTTAGAGAACTTTTTTTGGATGTTTTGTTGTATAGCTTTCTAGATGTTTTATTCCCTTTATAATATGGTCAACTTCTATAAGAAGCACTAATTCTCCTTTTCGAAGTATATACATTATTATTCTAAGAATAATAAAAACTTATACAAAATCTTTTATTTTATTGTTTTAATTGTTCAACCGTCTTTTTAAAAATCTTCTTTTAAAATCTCTTAAACGTGTTATTTTAAGAGTTTTCTTTTTAAAAGTTTTTTCAAATTCCATCTTTTATAATAAAAGTTTCCTTTTTAAAAAGCTTTTTTAAGAAATTCATTTTAAAAGATTCATTTTAAATCTTTCCGTAAAAATATAATAATTATTTGTTTCTTGGGCCAAGTTGACTAATGGTATTATAAAATTCTTTCATGGTTCTTTGGAACTTTTCACCTTCGGAAGCTGAGATCCATTCGAATCTGAATCTTTCCTTGTCAATTCCAAATTCCTCAATAATATCTTTAGTCATCAATGCTCTTCTATTCCATTTGTAGTTTCCAGCGTCGTAGTGACAGTCTCCGATGTGGCATCCGCCTACGAATACACCATCAGCTCCTTCTCTAAATGCTTTAAAGACCATAGAAGGATTGATTCTACCAGAACACATAACTCTTATAATTCTTATATTAGGAGGATATTGCATACGTGCGGTACCTGCAGTATCTGCACCACCGTAACAACACCAATTACAACAAAAACCTACTATTTTAATATCGTCTGCCATAATAATCAACTCCTATTAAAAGTTTTCTTTTTGTGGACTGTATAATGGAGGTTTTTCATCGCCGACACCAGCAACATATCCAGTCTGACCTTCATATTTCACTTGCAATTTGTGGAATAGTTTAGATACTGGAATTTCCATTGGACATACATCGTCACATTGACCACAATTTACACAGCTTGGACTCATATGGGATAATCTTACACCATGGAAGCTTAATGGATCAGGTGGAGCTTGTCCGTCATCCTTAAAGTATGACTTTTCAAGTTCACATTCATGACACCAGCATATTGGACAAACGTCTCTGCATGCGAAACATTTGATACATTTGTTCCATTGGTTTTCCCATTCCTCTAAAGTTAAAGCTTCGTCTTCTAACTGTTTTTTAGTGTTCCTCTTACCCATCTTGATCATGATGTTTTCAACTTTGCCTCTCATTTCAAGAGCCTTTTCGGATGGGTCTTTGGTTTCAATGAAGCCTTCAGCCTTAGCGCCTTCGATTATTTCATTACCTTTTTCGGTATTGACTTCCACAAAGGTCCAGCCAGGTTCACTACCCCAGTTACCACATGCAAGGTCTGCATTACGTGGAACTTTAAGTTCACATCTTTGACAGTTGTCACGACGTCCGTAGCCTTCATCTTCCAAGTCATCGATCTTGATTCCCTTTTCGCTTCCGTCTGCCATTTCAATGATAAATTTACCTTTATCGATTTCTTCTTTTACAACGTCAGCAGGGTCAACTTCATAGAATTTTTCTATCATTTCCTGTGCAGTCTCTGGTCTTACAGTTCCTCCACAGTTTAAACCGATAGTTATGATGTTTTCAGGATTGATTCTGTGTCTTTTAACCAATTCGTTAACAGCTTTTGCATCACAAGGTTTTACTGCAACAGCTATTTTTTGATCGCTTAAAAAACTGGAAATTAAATCTCCAACCATTGTAGGAGCACAATGTAATGAACCGCAAGTTTCGATTACTTCACTAGCATCGGTTAAGAGTCTTGGGATACCGTCATATACATCTTCGCCTTTGTTAAGAGTTAATACTCCGTCTACAATTCCCTGGCTTAATAGATATTGAAAAATAGAACTTACAGCTCCCCCACATGCTCCGCTATCAGTTATTTCATTTTCTTTACTTTTTGCAAGCATTAAATTTTCACTCATGTTATCACCGATATTAAGCAAGTTTCTCGAATATTTCAATTTCGCTTAATCCTTCACCTAAGTCTGCAGATGCAGCAAAGCTTTGGGTCAAGCCTTCAGCATTGGTGAAAGTTCCTTCTTTTTCCACCCAAGCTTTTCCAGGTAATACTACGTTGGAAAATTTGGTGAATTCGTCTTCGAAATTGGAAATATTTGCAATGAATGCTTTTCCTTTAATGTCACTTTCAGATAAATAGTCTAATAAGTTATCGTTTACGACAATAAGTACTTTTGAGCCGTCAATTAGGTCTATAATTTCATCTTTGGTTAATGGGTCTATTTTATCCATAGCTCCTTTGCTGTTTGGACCGTTTAAAATAGGGAGTAATTTAGCGCCGGTTTCGCTTGCTAAATCTTCAACTAATTTAAAGTCTTCAGCATCTGCAATTTTGTTTAAGACAATTACAGCTTCTTCGTTAAGCTCTCCTTTTACAGATGCGATAGCGTCAGCAAAAGTTGCCTTATCACTAAATTGGATGTATTCGTCAGCGTTTAAAGCAGTTATGGATTTTTCAACGTCATCTATGTTAAAGAATTTTGCTTCCTTGTCTTTAGCTAAAACAATTCTTCTAGCTGCTAAAGGATTTTCTCCATAGATGTCACCAATTGCTAAAATGAATTTAGCGTTATTGATATCATTATAATTTGCTATTTCTCCGGAAAATTTAGGGAAATTATATCCGTAAAATCCGATTTTATCGGTTCCGAAATCTTCTGCGAATTTTTTAATAGCATCAATTTCCTCATTGGTGTTCTTGTCGGAACAGATGATTGCGAGTTCGCTTGCATCGATTGCATCCAATTCCTTTTTGATTGCTGCAATGATGGAATCAGCATCTGATTCAACAAGCTCTCCATTCTGTACCAATGAAGGAGCATTGATCTTATTTTCAAATTGCAAAATGGAACCACGACCATTAGAACAATTTTTTCCTTCATTTATAGGATGTCTTTTGTAAGGATAGGTTCCTACCACTGCTCCGTCTTTGGAGACAATGTTTAATCCACATCCTACAGAACATGAAGGGCATATTGTATGTTTGATTTCTAACATAAAATATCTCTCCAAAATTTATTCTTAATTTATCCAATAATTATAAATTACCTAAAATTAAGAATCAAGTATCTCCATATTAGTTAAAAACGTTAAGTGTTTCTAAGCCTTTATTTTAAAGAATAAATGGTTCTAATACATTAAAACTGTTTTTAAACTAATAAACGTTATTTATATGTATAAATAACGATATTATATCTTTAGTAATAACTATATAAATATTATTATTTGTTGAGTATAGTTAAAGGCTCTTAGAATGGTTTATTTCGTGTTTTCTTTTATAAGATTGTTTATTTGCATTATATGATGGGTTAAGTTGCATCGATTTTTATTTTATTCATTTAGCATTAAGTTTTTTGTTTAAGTAATAATCTAATCATAACTGTTATTTTTTCTACATTCAAGCAATAAACTTTTTCTAAATTCATATGCTTTTAATTAAAATTAGTTTTTGTCTAAATTTTTATTATCGGATTTTGCCTATTTTTTTAAGTTTGTTTGTATTAAAACTAAATATTTTTTCTTTTATTTTTTAGTAATACTTTTTTTAAAATTAGTATTAAGTAATACTTATTTTCAAATTAGTATTATTATTCTTTTAAAAAAGAATTTTCATTGTTTTGCCTTTCATATTCTATTTAAGAAGAATCTTTAATGAAATTTTTTATGATTTTTAGATATTTGCAGATATTTTTCTTGGGCAGATTTTTATTTCCCTCAGATATTTATCTCGACGCTACAGGCTTCTTCTTATCTCAGGTCAATTTTTATTTTTCAATTTTTTTATACCCATTCAGTTTTTTAAAATTTTGATAAAAGTTTATCAAGTTTTATGAAAAATAACTATGATTTTGTTCATTTCGATTAGTTTTCAAACGCTCTTAAAAAAGCTTTATTTAGTTATAGGACAAATTATTATATGGTGTTCAACAGTTGAAATGTTTTTAATAAGTTTATTTTTATTTAAACATATTTAAAAATATTTTTTTTAATTTTGCAGATTAATATAAATTTAAGGAGTTTTTAAGAGCTATTTTGCTCTAATCTTAAAAGATTAGCGTATTAAATTGTTTTCTATTATGCAATTTAATACAAAATGGTTAAATATTTTAAGAAATAAATGGAGTAAAAAGATGACAATTTGTATATCTGCAATTTGTACTGAGAACAATGAAGAGCATATTGTTTTTGCTGTGGATCATATGATTACTACTGGATTAGGGCAATTTGAACACAGTATAAATAAATACAACGTTCTTAATGAAAATGTTGTTGGAATGATGGCTGGCAATGCCTTATTGATGGATTATTTCTTTGATGAAGATTATTCTGAAAATAGTTTTTCTGAAATCCTTGATATATTCGAGGAAAAGTTTAAGGAAAAGAGGTTAAACATTATTGAAAAAGAAATTTTAGATGTTTATTCTATTGATTTGGATTTCATAAGAGATATTTTAAAAGGTCCGATTACAAATGATTTCCAAGCGGCTATTTTAAAGAAAATTGCAAAAACAAAATTAGAATCTGCAATCCTTTTAATGGGATTTGAGAACAATAAGGCTAGAATTGCTGAAGTGTCCGATTATGGAATTGGAAATTTTAATCGTATTAATTTTCATACTATTGGTTCAGGTTCTATTCAAGCTCAAAACACTCTTATGTTCCAAAAACATTCAAAAAAAGATGATTTGAGAACTACATTGTACAATGTTTACAAAGCAAAAAAGAATGCTGAAGTAATGCAAGGTGTAGGGCAGGATACTGAAATTGGATTTTTGAATAATGGAAGTATCGTAATGCTTGATAAGAAGAATATGGGCATTTTAGATAATGTTTATGCCCTTGAATTGAACTGGGGAAAGGAACACAAAGAAGTGGGTGCTTTAGATTTTTAAACATGAGGTTTTCAGATGTTTTATGAAGAGCGAGTTGAAGATCAATTTTCCACATACCGCAATCGAGAAGAATTTATAAGAGAACTTTTGGATGTGGTAGATAATAAGATAACTGATGAAGAGATGGAAGATATTTATCAATTATTGGATATTCCTAGAAACTAATAATTTTTTCTTTTCTTTATCTTATTATTATTTTCAAAAACTTTTTTTTATTTTGAGGAGGTTTAAATGTTTGTTGAAGAAATACCAGAAGAGAAATTTTATTCAAATAGAATTAGGGATGAATTCATAGAAGAAGTAGTGGAAAAAATAGAAAATAATATTCTTCAAAATAAATATAGAAAATATTTGGATTATTAATTCTTATTATAAAATTTTTACTCTTTTTGATTTAATTTTAAAAGATTTTTTATTTTTTTTACTTAATTTCTCATTCTATCTATTAATTTTTTCTTTAATGGCATTGAATTATATTTCTATTATTTTCTTATATTTTATTTTAGGCCATTATATAACAATCTTTTTCAATTGATATTTCATTCTAATATTTTAATTCTTATCTTGTTATTAAAAGGCAAAGTTTATAAACTATAAGAATAAAATAACTTATTGTTACTAAAAGTTTTAATAATTTAATTTAGAAAAAGATTAATTAATTCAATTTTATGGAGAATTAATATGGCATTTAAAGACATATTTAAATTTAAACAAGGAGAAACTACCTTTATTTTTGTAGGCGGAAAAGGTGGAGTTGGAAAGACATCAATTTCATCTGCCACTGCTTTATGGCTAGCAAAACAAGGCAAGAAAACATTGATTGTATCAACTGATCCTGCTCATTCATTATCTGACTCACTTGAGACAAAGATAGGCCATTATCCTGTAGAGATCTGTGAAAATCTCTATGCTGTTGAAATTGACCCGGACAAGGCTATGGAAGAAAAGCAAAGGGCTCTTGAAAGCCAGAAATCCATGGCAACTGCAGACCAATTGTTGGGTCTTGATTTTCTAGGTGAACAGATGGATTTGGCTTCTGCATCCCCTGGAGCAGATGAGGCTGCAGCATTTGAAGTATTTTTATCTGTGATGACTTCCAATGAATATGATGTTGTTGTCTTTGATACTGCGCCAACAGGACACACCCTTAGGCTATTGTCCTTCCCTGAAGTCATGGACTCTTGGGTTGGAAAGCTTATGAAGGCAAGATCCAAGTTAGGGGCTGCTGCAAGCGCTCTTAAGAATATCATTCCATTTATGGATGCTGAAAATGATATCCAATCCTCTCAGGAGTTGGAAGAGACTAAAAAGCAGATTAATGAGGCAAAGGCAGTATTGTCTGACCCCGATAGAACTACATTCAAGATGGTTGTAATTCCAGAGGAAATGTCTATTTATGAATCTGAAAGGGCAATTGAGGCATTAAACAAATATGACATTACAACTGACAGCATAATTGTAAATCAGGTCATGCCAGATATTTCAGACTGTGACTTCTGTCATTCAAGGTATATGCTTCAGCAAAAAAGATTGGCTCTCATTGATCAAAAGTTCTCTGACCAGGTCGTAGCTCAAGTTCCTTTATTCAAGGATGAAGTAAAAGGTAAGGAAAAGCTTTTAAAACTAGCTGAAATCTTATATGAAGGAAAAGATAATGATGAAGTTGAAGCAAGTGTGATTCAGTTATAGTTGCTTTACTTATAAATCTTCATTATTTTCTTTTTTAAACTTTTTTTGCACTGTTTCATTATTTTTATTAAATTTTATTTTTTTTAATTAAGTTTATTGTTTATTCTTATTTTATCTAGATTTTATTTATATGTTGTCTATTTTTAATTTAAACTGTTTTACAAACGCAAAATTTACAAGTATAGTAATCCTTTTCTTGCTTGCCAAAGTATTCTTTTAAATCGCAATAATAAACAGTATTTCCATCTTCAATCTCTTCATGGACTGTATTGCCGTTTTTAAAATCCATTCCAACTGGATGCAATGGTTTTTTAGCAATAAGGCTTAAATATAAGCAAATTGATTCAATGAACTTTTTAAAGGAGTCTTCGCTTTCAGGTGAGCATCCTTTAAAGAACAAATCTATTTCATTTTTCATTGAATATATCATTTCATCACTTATTTCAAAATCATCTTCCTCAGATATCTTTGTTTCCATTATTTCATCATAATTTTTCAAGTTAAACTCAGAAACCTGTTTTGATATTGGATTTATATCCTCTTTTTTAAGGTTTTCTTTTATATGATCAATATCATAATTTTGAATATTCTCTTTAATTTCCTCTAAAAGCACTGATGACTTCATTACAATCCCTCAAATATTTTATTTGATTTAAATTATTTTAATATTATTTGATGTTTAATTATCTTTTAATCACTTTCCTCTTTGTATTTAAAGCATTCATGGATATGATTGTCTATCACTCCAATTGCTTCCAAATAAGAGTAGATAATGGTTGTTCCAACAAATTTCATTCCTCTTTTTTTAAGGTCCTTAGCTATCTTATCGGATAATGGAGAATTTGTCTTATAGTTTTCTTCCGTATCCTTTAGAACCTTATTGTCTGTAAAGCCCCAAATGTAGTTTGAGAATGATTTGAACTCATTTTGAATTTCAATAAAGACATTTGCATTGTTTATGGCAGAATTGATCTTTCCCTTATGCCTAATGATTCCTGCATTGTTTCTAAGCTCCTCTACCTTTGCATCGTCATATTCACTTACTTTAACTACATCAAAATTATCAAATGCCTCTTTAAAGTTATCTCTTTTTTTAAGAATGGTTATCCATGAAAGTCCTGCCTGAAATGATTCAAGCACGAGCATTTCAAAGAGCTCCCTATCGTCATAGGTGGGAACTCCCCACTCCTCATCATGGTATTTCACATAGATTTCCTCTACATCTTCTGCCCATGGACATCTTTTTTTGCTCATAAAATCACTTTAAATTTAATTTGGAATTCTTAAGAATTTCTTAGATTTATATTTGATTATAAATTTAATTATTTAAAAATATTTATATTAAAGTTAGGTTCTTTTCAGGGGGTATTTGTTTAAAATATTTATATTTAAAAAACTGATTTTCTGTGGGGATAAGCCCAATGTTTAAAATATTTATATTAAAAAATTTATATGATATCTTATGTTAGTTAATGCAGATTTACATATTCACAGCTGTTTTTCCATGGCCACATCTAAAGACATGCTGATAGAGAACATTGCTCCAAAATCCCTTGAAAAGGGCTTGAAACTTGTTGGAACTGGAGACGCATTCCATCCTAAATGGTTGGATATCATTAGGCAAAGCACAGAATATAAGGGAGATGGAATATACTCAAGAGGGGACTGTGACTTTGTCCTTACAACTGAGGTGGAAGGCAAGCATAAGGTACACCATGTGATTATCATTCCAGATTTGGATATTGCTCATGAGCTCTCTGCTAAGTTAGTGTCCTCTAATAAGTTTATAGATGGCAGACCTAAGACTCCACTTGGGGGAGCTGAGTTATTGGAGCTTGTTCGTGAATATGACTGCATGATAGGACCTGCCCACTCATTTACTCCCTGGACTGGAATGTATAAGTATTACGATAGCATTTACGACTGTTATGATAAAAGGCCTGATTTTGTTGAATTAGGACTTTCTGCAGATACTGATATGGCTGATTGCATAAAGGAATTGTCTGATTTTGTATTTTTATCCAATTCTGATGCACATTCTCCTTGGCCTCATAGGTTAGGAAGGGAGTTTAATCAGATAGAGATGGATGATGTTTCCTTTTCATCACTAAAGAAGGCATTTAAGCACAAGACTGTAAAAGCAAATTATGGAATGCTTCCTAATTTGGGAAAATACCATATGACTGCATGCACCAAATGTTATAAGCTTGTTGATCCTATCATTGCTAAGGAGAATAAGATGATATGCTCTTGTGGCGGTCGGATAAAGAAAGGGGTTGACTATAGGATAAGCGAGATAGCAGACTTTAGCCAGCCAAAGCATCCGAGCCATAGGCCACCTTATGTTCATCTTATGCCTCTTGGAGAGCTGATCAGTATGGTTTATGATAAAGGGGTTACAACCAAGACTGTTCAGGGAATCTGGCAAAAGATGGTGGATAACTTTGGTCCGGAGATTGATGTATTGATTAAGACTCCCCTTGATGAGATAGAAAAAATAGATAGTGATGTTTCCCTTGCCATTCAAGGATTTAGAGAAAAAACTCTTAATATAACTCCAGGTGGTGGAGGAAAGTATGGGGAAATCTCATTTAGTGAGGATTTTAATAAAACTGAGAAAAAAGAGAGTGTGACCACTTTAGATAGTTTTTTTTAGCTTCTAATTAGGGCTTTTTTAGGTTTAAATAACTTTTTTAGGATATTTTTAAGAAATAGGGCTTTGCAGGGTTTTAATAACTTTTTTTAGAAAAATAGTCGTGGAAAGGTCATAGATAAAAAGCAGGCTTGGCGGGATTTGAACCCGCGGTCTTTAGATTAGGAGTCTAACGCCTTATCCAAGCTAGGCTACAAGCCTAAAATAAATACAATTATTAATTATTTAATAAAATTAGTTTAAAATTGTTTTTTAAAAAAATTAAAAAAAGTATAAGCGGACCCGCCGGGATTTGAACCCGGGGCCTTCGGATTAGAAGTCCGACGCCCTATCCAGGCTAGGCTACGGGCCCCAAATTACATGATAAATATATTATATTTTTTATGGTATATATAATTTGTGGTGGAATAAAAAAATAATAGATTAATTTAGATAAAAAAATCTAAATTAAATCTATTACAATTTTTATTTTTCCTAAAAGAGTTTTTTAGGATTTATTATGAAGTGAAACCATAACAATCCTGTTTTTTTTATCAACTGTCTTTTTTTTTTAAACAGTTCTTATTCAGTAATATTGGAAGTTTCATTTTCTTTATAATCGTCTTCCACTTCATTAGGCTCTTTAGTTACTTGTTTGCTCCAGGATCCTTCCAAGAATCTGCCTGTTCCAGAACCGATATGCGCATAACCAGTGTTTCCAGCATCATCTTTTAAAAGACAGACATAATATCCGCCAGAATTATATGTTGCACTGTAACAATATGCTCCAGGCCATCCTGAGTTTCTTGCTGCACTTGTTGCGAGTGCTTTTGCTTTTTCTGGACTGACTTTAGGTTTCCAAGCCTTTTGCTGAGTATTAGAACTACTTGATGAACTTGAACTTGAACTTGAGCTTGAGCTTGAACTGCTGCTTGAGCCGGTACCAGTGCCGCTTGAACCAGTTCCACTTCCAGAGTCTGTTGTTCCTGCAGTTATTCCACTACCTGAATTTCCGTTTCCTCCTGTGGTATTGTTTCCTATACCGGTATCTCCAGATTCGTCAGGAGTAAATCCAGAGAGGTCATTAAATACAGTATTGCTGTCATTTGTAAGTCCATAGGCAGTTACTCCTGCTGCAATACATAAAACGATGATTACGGATATAAGAATGCTTGAATTATCCATTTGCTCACCTCTTTAATTTTTAATAAAAAGGATTTATAGTAAATAATAATTGTGGTTTACTACAAATAATTTTATTTTATGATTAGTTATCGAATCTTAAAATTGAATATATATAATTTATTTTGAGTATTTATATAGTTATTTATTTTTATTTATTTTTTTCTTTCATCGTAAAAAATAGTAAGTTTGAAAAATGAATATTTAAATTATAATTATAAATGGGATAAATAGTAAGTTTTGGTAAAAATAGCTTTTAAATAAATAAAAATATTGAGAATATAAGAATATATTCTCTTAAAATAGTTTTTTAATTAAGGTGCGCCTCCGGCACCTTCAATAATTGCTCCACCGTATGATACAGTAATGTAACCTACATTAGTACCTTCTGCATTAGAAATATAACAGACATAGGCTGATCCAGTATCTGATACGCTGCTGATATAAGCGCCTTCTTCGGCAATTGCGCCAGCTGCTATGTTTTTAGCTTGGGCTGCGCTTATTTTGCTAGGACTTGGGCTTGGGTTAGTATTTCCTCCGCCATTTCCAGAGGAACTTCCGCCAGAGCCAGATGATCCAGAACCGCTTCCGGAACCACTTCCTGAACTGCCTGAACCACTTGAGCCACCGCTTGAGCTGCCGCCAGTGTTGGTAGCCACATTAGTTTGACCTGCGGTTATTCCGCCGCCTTGAGAATTGTTTCCAGTAGTATTTCCTATTCCAGTATCTCCAGAATCAGTACTAGATGGTGAAAATCCAGTTAAATCACTGAAGACTGCATTATCACCCTCACTTATACCATATGCAGTTACTCCTGCTGCAATACATAATACTATAATTACTGAGATTATAATATTGGAGTTGTCCATTTTTTCACCTCACTTCCTTTTTGAAGATATTGAAAAATTATTATATGATAATTTTTTTAAATTTGAGTCAGTTATTGTTCTTGATTTGATTAGACAATAATTTATTTTTCTTTATTGCTCTTAATAAAATTTAAACAATATTTTTCGAATTTAACTTTTTTTCAATAACTTATTAAAAATGAATAATTGAAAGTTTTCCAATTAATTATTATAATATTGGAATTTCAATTTATATATAATTTTCCTAAACTATTGAAGATTAATTTTTATAATTTATATAGTTTTCGTTGAATTATCATTATTTCTTCTTCTAGAGCTTTTCAAATTTTCAAATTTTGATCAAGTAAAAATTTCGATTATTTTATTTTATCCCCAACTTAAAGTTCCCCAACTTAAAGTTCCCCAACTTAAAGTTCCCCAACTTAAAGTTCCCCAACTTAAAGTTCCCCAACTTAAAGTTCCCCAACTTAAAGTTCCCCAACTTAAAGTTTCAATGTTTTTTATTTCATTCCATTTAAAATTCCAATATTTTTAATTCTCATCAAGTTAAAATTCTAATTATTTTAATCAGAATAGCTAAAAAGTATTACTTTTCGAATATATACAAACAAAAACTGGCTAAATTTTGCAAAATTTAACTAATTTATAAATGTATATATAAAAAATAATACTTTTTTGTATTTTTTTATGAATTGCTTATAAGTTTTATGCAAATTGGGCTAAATAAATTAATAATTTTTTTCAATTTTTCAAAAGAAAAATCTTTGCTTAATTTGTCATGATTTTTAAAAAAATCTATCATATTTTATCATGAATTTTTGTTTAACTAAATTAACTATTTTTTATATAGTCCAATTCTCTGAGGTCCTATAATGGGATTTTAAGAAAATTCTTAATGATTTATTACGAAATAAGGCTTTTTTTAGGTTTGCCTAAATTATTATTTTATTTAAAGTTTTCTTTTTTGTTTAAAAAGGTTAATTTATATTGTTTTAAGTAATAATATAATATGTTAGTTTCTAACTTTTGAAAATTTTATAAAATAAGGGGTGACACATTTGAGCGATAAAATAGTTATATCCCCAACATCTCGTCAAGAAGGCCATGCGGAACTTATCATGGAAATTGACGATGAAGGGATAGTTACCAAAGGTAGATACTTTAGTATCACACCTGTCAGAGGCTTAGAGAAAATGGTTACAGGTAAAGCACCTGAGACTGCACCAGTTCTTTGTCAAAGAATCTGTGGGGTATGTCCAATTCCTCACACATTAGCATCTGTCGAAGCGATGGATGACTCCCTTGACATTGAAATTCCAAAAGCAGCTGCATTGTTAAGAGAATTAACAATTTCTGCTTCTAACTTAAACAGTCACGCTATTCACCATTTCTTGGTTGCTCCTGATTTTGTACCAGAAGATCTTTTCAAGACTGCAGTAGACAGTGTTGGAACCATTAGGAAAAACGCACAGTATGTTGTAGATATGGTAGCTGGTGAAGGTATTCACCCATCTGATGTAAGAATCGGCGGTATGGCAAGAAACATTTCCGAACTTGCTCGTAAGAAATTATACGCCAGACTCAAAGCATTAGTCCCTGTAGTGGACAACCATGTTGAATTGATGACTAACTTAATCCTTGAAAAGGACATTCCTGAAGGATTAGGTGTAATTGACGCTCCTGTATTTGCAAGTGATGTAGTATACGGTAAAAGAGACTTCTTTGACCTTGACAGATTTACTGAAATCGTACCTGAAGCTTGGTATGACGACCCTGAAGTCGGTAAAAGGGCATGTACCACCATCCCATTATACGATGGCGTAAATGTTGAAACCGGTCCAAGGGCAAGAGTAGACAAGTTCCAAGGTTACAAAGAAAGAGGTGTTGTAGCACAACACTTATCAAGAGCTCGTGAAATGAAAACTTACCTTTCCAGAGCTATTGCTATCTTAGATGAATTAGATACTGCTGCTAATACCCTTGCAGATTTCGATCCAAGAGGTACCAACAAGTTAGGTATTGGTGTAATCGAAGCACCAAGGGGAACTGACGTTCACATGGCACAAGTAAAAGACGGAAAAACCGCTTTCTACAGTGCATTAGTACCAACAACTTGGAACATCCCAACCATGGGTCCTGCAACTGAAGGATTCCACCACGAATGGGGACCTCACGTTATCAGAGCTTACGACCCATGTTTATCTTGTGCAACTCACGTAATGGTAGTTGACGATGAAGATAAATCTGTAGTCGAAAATAAAATGGTGAGAATTTAATTAATTGATTTTAATAGGATGGAATATCATGCCTTATGATGCAGGAAGATTAGTTGTAGGATGCGGAAACGTCTTATTTAAAGATGACGGATTCGGTCCAATGGTTATACATGCTTTAGAAGATTACTTTAAGGAAAACAATCTTGAAATGCCTAAAGATACCCAGTTCATTGATGCGGGAACCGGAGCCACACATTTCATATTTTCAATGCCTGACGACAATTGGAAGAAGGTCATTGTAGTGGATGTTGTGGAATGGAACGCAGAACCTGGAACACTAAAGATCTTCAGTCCTTATGACATGCCTAAAGGAAAGTATGAAAACGCTCATACCTGGCCTGTAGAGGAACCTCTCCACGATTTGGTGGATATGGGTATAGAAGTTGTAATCGTCGGATGTAAACCAAAAGAAATCACTGCACCAGATGTAGATATGGGCTTAACAGAGCCAGTGGAGGCAGCAATTCCTAAAGCTATTGAAATGATATTAAATGAACTTTAAAGGGGTTTAGCAATGCTTGCAAGAATTAAAAACAGCATTAGAAAATTTTTAGGACTTGAAGCTAAACCGGACGCAGAAGATGATGAAGCAAAAGCTGAGACTCAAGACAAATTAAAACAAGAGATTAAAAAGGAAGTTGAAGCTCAATCAAAGCCAGCAGAAGAGGCTAAGAAAGAGGCTGACGCTAAAGCTGAAGAAGAAGCTCAAGCTAAAAAAGAAGCAGAATCATCTAAAGCATTAAAAGAATCTTCAACTCAGGAGGTTGAAAAAGTGGCTGACAAACCAAAAATAGGATATATTCACATGAGTGGGTGTACTGGAGACGGTATGTCTTTAACTGAAAATTACGACATTCTCTCAACCTTACTCACTGATATGGTGGACATCGTTTACGGAACAACTTTAGTAGACTTATGGGAAATGCCTGAAATGGATTTGGCATTAGTCGAAGGGTCTGTCTGTTTACAAGATGAACACAGTGTAAAAGAACTTATGGAAGTAAGAGAAAAAGCAGGATTAGTTTGCGCATTTGGATCTTGTGCAATGACTGGTTGTTTCACCAGATATGCACGTGGTGGACAATTAGCACAACCTAAACACGAATCTTTTGTACCAATTTCTGACTTGGTAAAAGTAGATTGTGCTATTCCTGGATGCCCAGCATCCCCAGAAATTATTGCAAAAGTAGTTGTTGCATTAATCAACGGTGACATGGATTACTTACAACCTATGTTAGACATGGCAGCATGCAACTTAGCTTGTGGCTGTGACTTACAGACCAACGTAGTAAGTAAGGCATTATGTTGTGGTTGTGGAACTTGTGTATTAGCATGTCCAACCAGAGCTCTTGAAATGGTAGAAGGTAGACCATCACACAATAAAAACAGATGTATTAAATGTGGCGCATGTACTACTCACTGTCCAAGAACCTGGTTCCCTGCTGAACAAATTAAAAAGGACTTAGGATTATAGGAGGAAGTAAAATGGCATTCGGTACATATAAAGACGTAGTATCAGCAAGAGCTACTGATAAAGCAATCCAAAAAGTCGCACAAGATGGTGGAATCGTAACCGCATTATTAACTTACGCTTTAGAAGAAAACATTATTGAAGGAGCAATTGTTGCTGGAAACACTGAAGATCCATGGAAACCTGAACCTACCATTGCAATGACTCCAGAAGAAATCATTGCAGCAGCAGGTACCAAATATACCTTCTCTCCAAACGCAATCAGACTCAAAGAAGCTGTAAGACAATACGGTCTTGAAAAAATAGGAACTGTAGGAACTCCTTGTCAAATTATGGGACTTAGAAAAATGCAATCCTATCCATTTGCTACCAGATTCGTAGCAGATAAGCTTGCATTGATTATAGGTATTTTCTGTATGGAAAACTTCCCAAGAGATTCCTTAAAGACCTTCATTGAAGGTAAGATGAATTCCTCCTTAGAAGGCGTAAACAAGATGGATATTGGAAAAGGAAAATTCTGGATTACTGACGTTGAAGGCGAATCCGGACTTCCATTAAAAGAAACCCACGGATATGAACAAGCTGGATGTAACATCTGTCTCGACTATGTTGCAGAATTAGCTGATGTATCTACTGGATCTGTAGGTTCTCCTGATGGATGGTCCACTGTATTCACCAGAACCGACAGTGGTGCAGACATCTTTACCGCAGCTGTAGAAGCTGGAGTAATCGAAACCAAACCAATGGATGATGTAAAACCTGGTTTAGAATTACTCGAAAAATTAGCTAACGGTAAGAAAGACAAAGGTAGAAAAGAAATTGAAAGAAGAGTTAACATGGGACTCCCAAGTCCTTTCTAACTCTATTTTTTCTTTTTTTACTTTTTCTTAACTTTTTTCCTTTTTTTATTTTAATTATTTAAATTACTTTTTTTATTTTTATTTCAACTGCTATTTTTACTTATTTTTATAAATTTAAGCTTTTTAACTTATTTTTACTTATTTTAATTAATCTAAGCTTTTTAACTTATTTTTATTTATTTCTATTATTTTAATAATTTTTAAAAATATAGATTTTAATTTAAGTGCTGTTTTAAAACGTTTATGCTTGTTAAAAAATAGTAAATTATAAAAAAGAGAAAAGTTTTTAAATAGAAAAATTATAATTATTTAAGTTTAAAATTTAAGAATTAGCTTTTAATGAATAAAAAAAGAAAAAGAGAAAAATTAAAGTTTATTTTGAATATTGATTTTGAACACTAAGTATTGAGTCTATAGGAATATCAAACAAATCGGAAACTTCTTGAGGACTCATTTGTTTTAAAGCTTTAGTGATAAAATCTATTCTATTTTTTTCCACACCTTTTTCTTCGGCTTCTTCTAGTTTTCTTGCGAAGATTACTCCTCTCAGTGATTCTTCAAAAGGTCTTTCTTCTATTTTGGACATATTTAAACACCTAGCCATGTATTTTAATTCATCTTGGTCTTTTATATATCTTCCAACCCATAATGCAAGACATTCTTTAGTGAAATTTAAGATAAATTCGTCAGCAGAAAGCTTGTTATACAATTTAACAAGTTCCCTGATGCATTCCTCAATTGTTATTTCTAACTTGAATTTTGGAAGCCAAATGTAATCTAAAAATTCAAAAATGTGCATATCTATATCATTATCAGTTTTATATTTAATATTATTTAATCTTTTCATGCCATCCTTTTCCTTTAATATAAACCATTGGGGATGAAAATAATTTAACTGGTTCATGTAAGTTATTTTATCAACGGGCAAGTCGCCAGTGTAAAAGATAAAAGGATAAACTGCTTGTCCAGTAGCATTAAAGACATTTACAGCATATTCGTAATTTCTTCTCATTGCCTCTTGGCTTATTGAGCTGTGATGCTCTATATTTATGCTGCTTTTATCTGATCTTATCCTTACGGAATCAAGATTTAAGTTTCTGTATCCTGAAGAGATAAAGCGGCTTTCATATGGTCCTTCTATATCATCGTATCCTGTGATATATTGGGGAAACTCTTTAATTCGAGACATGCATTTAACAAATATTTCATCCTCGGGATCACATCGTATAGGAAAGGCGGACTCATTTTTTTCATTCATTTTTATCAATGCCTCCCGTGGTTAATTATGTTTTATTTTTGTTTTTAAACTTTATAAATGTTTCTTTTTTGATATAAATACACGATTATGTCAAAATTGACTTTATCTCGTAAAATTGTTCTCATTTCGTAAAATTGACTTCATTTCGTAAAATTGTTGTCATCGTGTGAAATTGATTTGAGGATGTTAAATTGTTGTGAGTTCGTAAAATTGTTGTCATCGTGTGAAATTGATTTGAGGATGTTAAATTGTTGTGAGTTCGTAAAATTGTTGTTATCGTGTGAAATTGATGTGGACTCGAAATAAGCTCTTAGAACAAAGCAAATTGCAAAATAATGATTTTAAAGCAAAAATAAAATTTTTAAAAAACTAAAAAAATCTTATGAAAGTTAAAAAATATTTACTTTTTAAAGAGTAAAACATAAAAATTAAAAATAATATATTTCTTTGAATTATTGTATATTATTATATTAAATTTTAAATAATATTAAGAAATAATATTTTTAATATAAGAATGTTTATTTTTTCAAAGTTTATTTTTTCAAACTAAGCAAGTATTTTGGTGGAATTATGAAAGTATATAAAATGATTTTAATATCCTTAATTTTAGTTATCTTAAGCATTTCTTGTGTAAGTGCTAATGATTTAACTAATGATGCTATTCAAGGCGATTTAAGTGATATTGATTATTCTTTTACTATTGATGACGATTTAAGCAATTCTGATAATTCATTAGATGTTTCTAGTGATTTAAAAGAAAACAGTTGTCTTGATGAAATCGATTTGGATAAGGAATCTAACCAAAATACTACAAAAATATTAAGTTCAAACCAATTAGACTCTAATTTATTGGATTCAAACCAATTAGAATCTGATCAATTGAGTTCAAACCAATTAGATTCTAGTTTACTCAATTCAAACCAATTAAACTTATCAAATACATACACAGTCTCCCAATCAACTTATTCAAAATACTTTGATAAGAATGGCTATGTGAAGACATCTGTAGTGGCTCCATATGATACTATAGACCTGTCAGGCAATATAATATCTAAAAACTTCATATTTACTATTCCATGCCATATAACAAGCTCCAATAATGCAAAGCTCACAAACTGTATGATTAAGTTTGAAAACATGACTGCTGACGGCCGTTCAAGTGTCTCAAACCTATACATAAGAAACAGCGTCGAATGGTGTCCTGGAGTCTTTTTAGAAGGATCCACAAATGTGGATGTCTATGGCAATGACATTTATTGTACAGGGGCTAACGGAAACCCTGTCCGTGTGATATACTCCAATTATTCAAACATATTTGGAAACAAGCTTGAGACATACTTTACAGGCTATATGAACCTTTCATGGAAACGTGCAGGTATCCTTCTTGGAGACTCTCACTACAATAACATCTTTTCAAACGATGTAACCATAAAGGACTCAAATCCTATCTACCTTACAACATACGGATTTGAAAAGTCCAATCATAATACAATATACAATAATACTGTAAGATCATCTGCAATCAGTGAAGATAGCGGTTTATCAAACCCTTCGGCATGGGCTTATGGAATACATCTGATGGGAGATTATAACATTGCTCTCAATAATACGATTCATAATGTATATAGGGGAATAGATTCTGAAGGAAGCTTCAATATCCTTGCTGGAAACATAATTTTCAACCTTACAGGAGGATATTTCGAAGGAAATGACGGAACAGAAGGTGGAGACTATGGAATTCACGCATCCTATGACAATATCGTTGCAAACAATACAATATTCAACAGCAAGCTTACAGGCTCTGCAATCTATCTGATGCCTAATAATACTGCCTATGGAAATATTGTCTATAATATAAGCGGCCATAACGGCCTTGAATTCAATTATTATGCCGATAACTGTAAGGTATACAATAACATCATTGACGTGCCTGTTGAAAGCCCGATTTATGTATTCGGACGTATGAACAATCTGCTCATTGAAAACAACATTCTAACAAGTGTAGATTCATCAAGCATCCTTGTAAAGAAGCAATCCAATTCAAAATACCCTACCGATGTCACAATAAGAAACAATCTTATCATGGGATATTCAAAGACCTTCAATCAAAGCCCGATTGACTATAGCCAAATCAAAAGCGATGCAAACATTATCTCATTCAATAATTCAATTGCTGTCTATAATGACACATACTTTAATTATTTCGCTGAAATAGGAAATGTAAGGGATTATTCAGATTGGATAGACTTAAATAACACCATAAATTATTCAGACTCTTATAATTACAATGCATTGGTCTTTGTAGGAAACTTTTCCAGCATAACAGACAATATAACAAAAACAGATTATATAATTCCTTTAAAGGATATTGTAAATAGCAGAATCTCAGATGTCTATAGAAATGTTCCTTATAATGAGTATAAATCAATGATGGAAACTTTAAATGAAATCTATACTGATATTGTATTTAATGGGCCATCTCCTGTAGATTTAAGAGGAGTAGATTCTGGAGGCAATTCCTCAGATTCCAATCAAACTCCTATGGATGGAAACGGCAGTATGAATGAATCATCTGATAATGGTTCAGATAATTCTACCAATAGCAGTTTAGACAATCTGGATGATGAGGTAAAGGATTCCTATGAGAATTTGATTGATAATATCAATTCAACTGAAAATGCGTCAGATGTTTATGTCATAAATGACGCTAATTATGCTCTTTATTTCAATGAAGACGGTAGTTTTAGAGATGATTTCCCTATTGAGTTTGGAAATACACTTAGATTTGCTAATCTTACAAATAAAATGTTTAAAATAGACATTCCTTTAAAGATTATTTCAGATAGCGAAGACTCTAGTTTGCTAAATTGCTTTATTTCCTTGGAAGGTGAAAGCTCTAATACTATTATTTCTAATTTAAAATTTGAATTAGATAATTTAAGTTCAAATATAGACTTTATTTCTATAAAGGATGGAGTTAGTAATGTTTTGATTTATAATAATACTTTTAAATTAGATATTGATTCCTCTGATTCTTTAATAGATTCTCCTTTATCTGATGATGCTTCCTTATCTGCAATAAGGCTCTACGGTAGCGATTACATTTCCCGAAATATTTTCATAGAAAACAATATTATTGACTTCAAATCTAATTTTGGCCAATTATATGGAATATACTTATCTAATAAGATGGATTATTTAAATTCAAAAACCAATCCAAGCGGATTTATTATAAGAAATAATGTCTTCTCGATTGATTCTAATGGATTAATAAACGCAATCTATTCAGATTCTGTTAAAAATTTACTATTGGAGAATAATTTATTTAATTTAAGCTCAAATGGCAATTTAGAGGATTCTTCATTAATTTATGGCTTAGATCTAGTTAAAGTAGATAATTTGACCATGATAAACAATCAATTTTCAATAAATTCCACTTATTTGGCTTGTGGAATCAATTCAAGCGATAGTTCTGGATTTAATTTATCTAATAATCAATTTTCAGTTGATTCAGCTTATTTAGCTTATGGCTTGAATTTAAAAAATACAAATAATTTTAATTTACATAATAATGATTTTTATATAGATTCAGGCAGTTTCGCTCATGCTTTAGACTTGGATGATTGCAATAACTTCAATATTGCAAATAACCTTATCAATGCAAGCGGAGCAGATATTAAAAGAAATCTAAATGCTTCCAATTTAGCTGTATTCATCCAAGATGACTTAAATGATAATGTCTTAAAGAACGGATATTTATACATCTCTGAACTAAATGGGTCCTTAAAGGGCAATGGATTATATGAAAATGATTTTAAGTCTCCTATTGTCCATACTGATAATTCTACACGTGACCTTCAAAACTTAATAGACTTTGCAGTTGAAGGAGATACAGTTGAGCTAGGAAATATGGTATTTGCTGACTTGGATACAATTAATATTTATAAAAACCTTACAATAAATGGAGGAATATTTGTATCTGGCAATTGGAGGCCTTTATTCCACATTTTGCCTAATGATGAGTTATTGAATCACTCATCCTCTGATTCATACAATTCTTATCGTTCATTTGATTATTTAAACATTCAAAATGGAGCTTATTACCTTGATAATGCTGATTTACTGATATTGGCAGAGGCATGCAATGGAACAGACAGTCTTTCAATCCAGGTTCCAAGCTTAAACATATGTGATAATGAGTTCATGCTTTTAGATGATTCTACAGTGGCTGAATCAATAAATATCTTAAAGCTCCTATCATCTAGAGCTATATTGGCGCCTACAAATGACATATCCATTGAAAACAATATATTAGTCAGCGGAATGAATCCGTTTGTATTTGAAGTAAGCTCTATAATGACCGGTTCAGATATTGATATTGCTCATGGACCATTGAATCCTAAAAAAGCCTCTAAGATAATATTTGAAGATATGGTTACAACAGCCTTCGATTCCAATGTAGAAGGAAGGATAGGAAAATACTTTGAAGTGACATTAAAGGATGAGAATGGAAATGCTTTATCCAATAAAGCAATTCAAATAGGATTTAATGGAAGAATATATAATAGGACCACAGATGAGAACGGATCTGCAAGTCTTCAAATCAATCTGGCCTATAAGGGAACTTATACATTCGCTATCTCATTTTTAGGTGATGAATATTATAATGGCTCATTTGAAGTGGCTAAGATAACTGTTAAAAAGCAGACTCCTAAGCTTGATGTTTCCAATGTCACTTATAAGTCAAGCGCTAAGTCTAAAACATGGACTGCTAAATTGACTACAAGCTATGGATCCTTATTAAAAAATAAGAAGGTCTATATCACCATAGATGGAAAGACTTATACAACACGCACAAATTCTAAGGGAATTGCTAGTTTAAAGGTAAGTTTATCCACTAAAAAGACTTATAAGTTTACTGTTAAGTTTGAGGGTGATGATACTTATAATTCTCTTACTAAAACTGCTAAATTGACTATTAAATAGTTTGTTTGTTAAAAAAAGTAATTTTAAAAATCTTTTTTTCTTAATATCTTCTTTTTTTATTTATTTTTAAAAAGAGTGATAAGGTTTATTAATTTAAAAAAACACTTATTTTATATTTAATTTTAAAAAAAGCAATAAATAATTAGTTTTAAAAAAGCACTTCTTATATTTAAAGTAAAAAAAAGTTTAAAGTGTGGTTATTTTACAACCATCACTTTCAACAATCATAGTATGTTCCTTTTGGGACACCCAAGCTCCAGTTCTCTCTTTAAGAGCGGCATAAGGATAAATCGCCATAGCATCTCCTAATTGCTTAAGTCCTGTATTTACTCTACGCTCATTAAAGCTTTCTGTAAGCCAGCGTCCACTGAAAGGCAAGTATCTATAGTTCTTTTCAATATGATTAAGCATTCTTTGAGTGTTTTTCATCCTGAAAGGCTTGCTTTGCATAAATGAAAAGATATAAGCATAAGGACAGTCATTAACTATTCCTTCACCATCTGTTGCAAAAGGCTCGATTGCAACTGCTTGGCCTTCTTCAAGTATGGTTGGATCGTTGTTGTCATAGTTAGGCACGGAAATTCCTGCATGGAGATTCCAATGTTCAAGACTGTGCCCTGTAAGGTTTCTAACTGGATTGAGACCATATTCAGCTATTGCCTCTTCTACAGCTCTTCCCACATCACATACTTTAACTCCAGCCCTTACAGTGCTTATTGCAGCTTCAAGCCCTGCTGCTGAGGCATCTATGATTCTTTGATTCTTTTCTAGAGTGTCCTCATCAAAGAGCTCTTCTAAGTTGTCTCCTGGAACCATGATTGTAACTGCAGAGTCTGCAATGTAGCCATTGACTTCAGCTCCCAAGTCCAGCTTTACAAGGTCTCCGGTTACCATCTTGTTTGTATCTCCTGCTGGAGAGGTGTAGTGAGCGGTTATTTCATTTATTGAAACATTGCATGGGAATGCTATTCCTGCCCCTGACTTTAATATTTCGCTTTCTACAAACTCTACAAGGTCAAGAATTGGAAGTCCGTTTTCTATCATTTTTGATGCATCGCTTCTGACTTTGGATACAATTTTTCCAGCTTCTTCATAAGATTTAATTTCATCTACCATTTTATCACGGCTTATTTTTTAAAATATCCTTTTTTATTTAGTTTTTCAAATTATATTTCATTGAATAAGTAATAATCTTGTTTTTTTATTTTAATTCCTATATTGGTATTTTTTACCTTAGGAATTTAATCTAATTTTTTATTTTAATTCCTATATTGGTATTTTTTACCTTAGGAATTTAATCTAATTTTTTATTTTAATTCCTATATTGGTATTTTTTACCTTAGGAATTTAATCTAATTTTTTATTTTAATTCCTATCTTAGGCAATATTTGCATTAGGAATTTAATCTAAAATTTGTCTACAATTAATCTTATAGACAAAAAAGTATAAAAATTTTTATATATTGCTAATGATATAATATACATATTCTTATTTAAACCAATAACTATCTGATTAATTGATTCATATTTAAGTCAATAATTAATTTATTTAGTTATTCATGGAGGTAAAATCATGGCTAATGAAATTATACCAAGTGAAATTTTCATTCTTATTTTAGTGGTCATATTGGCTTTTGTAGTCATTATCATTGCATTGCAATGGAAAAAGGTACGCCAATCTGACAATACTTTAAAATTGATGGAAAAAGAGATTGAGCTTAAAAAGATTGCGATGGTTGAAAAGGACCTTGAAAATAAACGTTTGATGGAAAATCCTATTTCTTTACCTAGCGAACAGCAAGAGCAGCTTACTCAAATCAGAGATTCCACTGCTAAAGTCATGAGCGATGTAGGCTATTTGCATAGTGAAATCAATGAACGTTTAGCACGTCTTGAAGCTCAAACCGAACTTAAAAAATTAGAAAAAATGCTTGCAGAAATTGAAGATAAAGAGAAAAAACTCAATAAGGGCAAATAATAGTGGGGCTTTATTATGGAAATTATTGAATTGATTGCTATCATTATTCTAGTGGCAGCCATTGTATTTTTAATCTATTATTATTTTCAGACTGTCAATGGAGGCAGTTTTGATATAGATGATTTAAAGGATCATCTCACCATTTCTAAAAGGGAAGCAGCCACTGCCACCGTTAATCTGGATGATGATGAAGCGGAAGAAAAAGTTTCTGTAGGTAAAAAGATTAAATATACCTTTAAGGACATTGATAAATCTTATTCTAACACTACAGATGCATTTTCCAAAAGATTAGATGCATTTTTAGATGAAAGAAGTGAAGAATTAATCGAAAATTGGTCTTTAGTAACCACTGATGACTTGGAAAGTTTGGAAAAACGTTGCGTTACTGCTTGTGACAGCATTGATGACTTAGAGAAAAGATTCAGTGAATACAGCAATGTAACCAATGAAAAACTTGAAGACCTTGATAAACGTATTAAGGCACTTGAAGAAGATTCTGAACTTCTAGAAGAGGACGCTGAAACTATAGAAAAAGAAGCAGATGAATAATTTCATTCTTCTTTTTTATTTTATTATTTTTCATATCTCTTTTTAGTCAGTTTTATCTCTTTTTATAATATTTTTTCTTTTTCTAGTTTATTTTATCTCTTTTTTTTATTTAGATTTACTCACTCATTTAATTCTATATATATCTAATTTATTTTAATATTTAGATAAATTAAACGTTTTTTATTTCTTATTTTCCATTTATATTGCTTCATTCTAATTTTTGAAATTATTAGAAAAATACAAAACTTTATATATTATGGTGTATAATATTATAATGTTGAATTACTAAATCCTTTTAGCAGGGTGGGGTAGTCTGGTGATCCCGCGGGGCTCATAACCCCGAGAGCCCTAGTTCAAATCTAGGCCCTGCTATTTTTTTATGGAATACAAATATAACACTGTTATATTTCTACTTTTAAAATTCAAAGTCTGAATTTTTTTCATCAATATTTTGCTAATTTTTTTAAAAAATATCTATTTATATCCCATTTTTAATTTTTAAAGTTTATATTTATTATTTAAAAATTCTTTGTTTTTTACTTCTTTTATCATCACTTTATCTATTATTTTAAACTTTTTTTATTAATTCATTGACTCCTATCAATTTCTTTTAAATTAAATTTGACATTATATAAACCTTAATGGAAACACTTTTTAATCATATAGTATATAATTATATATAATTCAAAATTATTTTTATCGAGAGTATCAATAAAATTAAATTTGAATTATAGTATTTAGATTTTTAAGATTATAAAATAGTCTTGGATTAAAAACGAGGTTTATAATTATGAAGCTTAAAAAGTTTTCAGTCATTTTAGCGGTATTGCTTGTAGCAATACTTGCTATTGGGGCTGTAAGTGCAGAATCAGTCTCTGATACTGATGTAGCTGCTGTAGCTGCTGTAGATGATACAGCAGGCACAGTATCTGTAGACGATTCTATAGATGATGTTTCCGTAGACACTACGGATAATGATGTTAAAAACAGTCTGAGTGCTGTTGCCCTTGAAGATGGGGAGAGTGTGAGCTATGAAATCAACGACACTTCTTATTCCACATACTTCAAAGACGATGGTACTGCAACTGATGAATTAAGTGAAATGGGTGGCTATACCTTAAATATAGGAACCCTTACTAATAAAGACATTCAGATAATATCTGGTTCTGATATTAATATTACTGCAAAGGATGGTGAAGGATTCATTAACAATGGTACCATCATTCTTGGTGGTGATGAATTCCCTGGTAGCATAATTGTATCTGGATTGACTTTTACCAATACCAATAAAGACGCTATTCAAGTTTTAGATTATACTACTGATGTCAGTATCTATGATAACAATATGAATATTATAGGAATTAGCTCTTTATCATCTGATCCTAATTTCAGTGTTTATGGTGTAAGTGCCAATGGGTTTATTTCAGGATTATATATTGAAAATAACACCATGTCTGTTGAAGGAGATGCGCTTTCATATGGTATTGAAGTAGGAGCATATTCTGATGGGGCTTACGCTCTTTCAAACCCTCAAGATATTTTAATATCTGGCAATACTATTGATGTATCTACTTCCGGAGCAATGGCTGAGCCTATGTATTTATCTGATGTTTGGGATGTAACAGTTGTAAATAACTTTGTTACAGCAGAATCAGTTAATGCTCCAGCTTATGGTATTCAAGTAGCCGATTCTGCAATGTGGGCAAGTTATATGGATCCAAATTATGATGGTGATTTATCTTCTCCTAATAATGTACTCATCGATGGCAATACATTTATTTTAAACAGTGACTTTATGATTTATGGTATCACTACAATAAATTATGGTTGGGATGGTATAGAGATGGAATCTTATGCTTTGCCTTTAAACATAACCGTTTCTAACAATAATGTTTATGCCAACTCTAAAAAAGGTGTTATGGGCATTGCAGGTCAAATATATAACCTTACTGTAATAGATAACACTGTTATTGCTATAGGAGGTTCTGCTGAAGGTTTGTATACTGGTGACCTTTTAGGCAACGGTACTTATGCATTATATATTGATTATGATGGCAATTATGCTGAAGATACTTACTATGTTGTTGTTAAAGACAATGATGTTTTCACAAATGTCACTAAGGAATATGCATTCAATAATGATTATGAAAGAGTAATTTTCGAAAACAATGAAGACTTAAAGACTTTCGTAATTGATGATGAAACTTATTCCATCTTCTTCAACGATGATGGAACCAGTGATGTATTAGAGGACATGGAAGATTACACTTTAATGATCGGTCCTTTAAACAACAAAGACATTGTACTCGATTCAGGTTCTGAAATTGTCATTCTTGGTCTTGATGAAGGTTACATCAATAATGGTACCATTGTCCTTGATGGTGTTTCAGATGTCTATGTTTCTGACTTGGTCTTTGTAAATGTCAATAAGGATGCATTTTATATTGGAGATGAATCAAATGAAATTGTAATTGTAGACAATGCTATTGTTCTTGTAGGTAAGGCTGCCGAATCAACTAATCCTTATTTCAGTCTTTACGCAATATCTGCTAATGGATATGTCACTGGATTAAATATTACAGACAATTCTATCTATATTACAGGGGATGCACCTTATTCCTATGGTATTTCTTTAAGTGCATATGCAGCTGAGTTTAACCCTGAAGATATTACAATTTATAATAACACTATTGAAATGAGTCTTTCAGAAGGATCAAGTATGGCTGAGGCTATTTACTTAGATTGTCCTTCAGATGCAACTATTGAAGAAAACAATATTACCATAGAAACTGTAGGAAATACTTTTGCTTATGGTATTCAAGTTGCAGACACACTTCCTGCCGCATATGAATATGCTAGTTATAGAGGTGAATTAACCTCACCTGAATTAGTGACTATCAAAGGCAATACCTTAAACATAAGCAGCGAATATATGATTTATGGTATTACCGTACTTAGTGAAGGTGCTTTAGTAAACGGATCTGGAGATTTAGCACTTTGTCAATTTGAGTTATTCTTAAATGTCAGTGAAAATACAATCTATGCTGATTCCACCAAAGGTGTTATCGGCCTTGCAGGTAAGGTTTACAATATTACCATGAATAATAATGATTTATATGTCACTGGCGGAGATGCTTCAGATGTATTTTCCTATGATGACTTAGGTGTAGGAACCTATGCTGTCGGCATTAAATATAATGGCGATTCAGAAGACGGTAACTACTATGCCGATGTGTTTGAGAACAATATCTTTACAAATGTATCTGCTGAATATATAAACGATGAAACTGTATTAGACGAATATGTATTCTTTAATAATTTCATCCCATTAGACTTAGGAATTGTCTTAGAAGCTGATAAAGACGCTCTTGAAATAGGAGACCTAATCAATTACACAATCACTGTAGTAAACAACGGTCCAAATGCTGCTTCTGATGTATATGTTTCCTTTGAGCTCAGTGATATTCTTTTACTTGTAACTGCTCCTGAAGAATATGATGCTGAATTTGAACTCTTAAATGTTTCAGATTTAGCTGTCGGTCAAGAAAAAGTATACAATATTGTAGCTCAAGTAATCGATGGAGGATATCTCTTATCTACAGCTTATGTGGATTGTTATGAAGATGATACCTATATGGATAACAATACTGCAAGTCTTGATATGATTGCAGTTCCTATAGTTATTGATGATAGCAATTATGCTAATTACTTCAATGAAAACGGATACTTAAAAGATGACGTAATTGCTACTGGCACAGTTGTATTGTTTGGTAATTTAACCAATAAAGACTTGTTTATTAATGCTCCTTTACTTATTTCTGATTGTAAAGACACTAAATTAGTAAACACTACCATTGCTCTTGTTGAAGGTGCAGACGGTACATTGATTTCAGGTTTAGTCTTTGATTACACTGCTAAAGACAGCGGATTTGCTATCATTTCTGTAAATGATGGTGTTAGCGATGTTTTAATCAGATCTAACAATATTACTGTTACAGATATTCCTGATTATGTCACTGCCGTTGCTATTGGAGTTTACGGAGCAGTAAACGGCTCTGAAGACATCACTATTGAGGATAATTTCATTAACATGACTGGTGGCAATGCTTACACCTATGGTATTAACGTACAAAACTATGATCAAGGTTGGGTTCCAGGCGAAGGTGCTTCCGGTGTTGAGATTCTAGAGAATACCATCATCTTAAGTGGAACTGGAATGGAAGAAGCGATTTTCTTATCTGGTCTTGAAGATGTATATGTATATAAAAACACAATTGTTTCCGCTTCTTTCGGCGAAAATACTGGTTGTGATGCTTATGGAATTGCTGCAGCTAATGTAAGCGAATTAATAATTGAAGAAAATCAAATGGGTGTAGGATCAAATCAAATGGCATTTGGAATAGCTATCACTACTAAATCTAATGATGTTGATGTCTTCAATAACAGCATTGATGTTGAAGGTACAGGTGCTATTGGCGTTGGCGTTCAAGATAGTACTGATGTATCCGTTACATTCAATACCATTTGTGCCTATGGTGATGACTTCACCAGCATTCAAACTTACGACAGTTTAGGAACTGCAAATGCAGCTATCCTAGATGAGACTGGAGAAGCACTCATAGAAAACAATACCATTTATGAATATTTCCCTATAACCATTAGCGATGACAACTATGCTACTTACTTCGATGAAAGCGGCAAGATTAAAAATGATTCCGGCATTGCAGGTGGCGATTTAATCTTCTTAGACGAATTAACCAATAAGGCATTAACTATAGACATTCCTTTAACCATTAAAGGTGTTCCACTCAACGCATTGGTCAACACTACAATTACCCTTTTAGCTGATGCAAGCGGTTCAACCGTCACCAAATTAAATATGGAATTCACTGGTGATGAAAACACCGGATCTGTAGGAATTATCTATGTCCTTGGTGCAAGCGATGTTGAAATTACTGATAATGTCATTATTGTCCCTGCCTTTGTAGATAAGACTGGCGCTAAATACGGTTCCAGCTTATACGCTATTGAAGTTGAAAGCGGTGCAGACGGATGCAGTTATATAGACATTTCAGACAACGTAATTGACATTATAGGTTCTGCAAGATACCTTTACGGTATTGACGTATTCCAAACCTGGGGCAGCGAAAACAAAAACAGCTATGTGGCTATTTGTGATAACTTCATAAGTGTTGTAGGTGCTTCCAGAATGTCTGAAGGAATTTATGCAAGTGGTGTTGACGAATTAGAAATCTTAAACAACACAATCACTTCAGTAGGTCAAGCTGCTGCATACGGTATCGGAACTGACACCTTAACAGACTCCATTATCTCAGATAACGGAATGGAAGTAAATGCAGGAACCCAAGCTTATGGAATTACCAACACCTACAGCGATGGTGTGGAAATCACAGCAAACGTCATCAGCTCCACTGGTGAAGGTGCAATCGGTATTGGAACAAACAGTGAAGATGTAACCATTGCTAAAAACCAAATCACAATCAACGGTAATGATTACACTACAATCACTTCAGCAGACACTTTAGGAACTGATAATGCAGCTATCCTAGATACAACTGGAGAAGCAACAATTGAAAACAACACAATCACTGAAAATTGTCCAATAACAATCAATGACGGCAACTATGCTACTTACTTCGATGAAAACGGCAGTCTTAAAAATAATTCCGGCATTGCAGATGGAGATTTAATCTTCTTCGGTGAATTAAGCAATAAGAAATTCAATATCGATAATTACTTAATCATTAAAGGTGCTAACAACAATAAATTAGTAAACACTACAATCGCTCTTACTGCTGGCGCAAGCGGTTCCACTTTAAGCAGATTAAATATGGAATTCACTGGCGACAACACTACAGGCTCTGTAGGACTTATCTATGTCTTAGGCGCAAGCGATATTGAAATCAGCCAAAACACAATTACCGTAATTGACTTTGTAGATAAGGCAGGAGCTAAATATGGTTCCAGCTTATACGCTATTGAAGTTGAAAGCGGTGAAAACGGATGCAGTTTCATAGACATTTCAAACAACATAATTGACATTACAGGTTCTGCAAGATACCTTTACGGTATTGACGTATTCCAAACCTGGCAAGCTCCTATGAGAAACAGCGACATTGCAATTACAAATAACTTTATCATGATCGACCCTGCAAGCAGAATGTCTGAAGGAATTTATGCAAGCGGAATTGATAATGCAATTATTGCAAACAACACTATTATCTCTGAAAGCGATGCTGCTGCATACGGAATCGGAACTGACAGTTTAGCCAATTCCACAATTGCTGACAATGTCGTTAGAGCAGCTGCAGCAACTCAAGCATACGGAATTACCAACACCTATAGCACAAATGTGGATATTGTAAACAACACTGTCAATGCTGAAGGTATAGGTGCTGTCGGTATAGGATTCATGGGCTCTGAAGGTGTAACTGTTGCTGACAATCTTATTGCAATCACTGGTGGAGACTACACTTCAATCACTTCATCAGACAGCTTAGGAACTGCAAACGCAGCTATATTGGATAAAGACAACAAAGGAACTATCTCCTACAATAATGTGACTGAAAACATTCCAGTAACCATTAACGACGGCAATTATGACAATTACTTCAATGAAGATGGTTACATAAGAAATGATTCAGGATTTAATGATGGCGATTTAGTCTTCTTTGAAAAATTAAGCAATAAGAACATAGTTCTTGATATGCCTTTAACCGTTAAAGGTGCTCCTGGAAATAAATTGGTCAACACTACAATCACTGTCTTAGATGATGCAAGCGGATCTACCATTACCTGCTTAGATATGGAATTCACTGGTGATGAGAACACAGGTTCTGTAGGAATCATCTATGTCCTTGGCGCAAGTGATGTTGAAATCAGCTACAACAATATTACCGTACCTAATTTCGTAGATAAGACTGGCGCTAAATACGGTTCCAGCTTATACGCTATTGAAGTTGAAAGCGGTCAAGACGGATGCAGTTATGTAGACATTTCAAACAACATAATTGACATTACAGGTTCTGCAAGATACCTTTACGGTATTGACGTATTCCAAACCTGGCAAGCTCCTAACAAAAACAGTTACATAGCTATTGCTGATAATGAAATCAGCATTCAAAGTGCTTCCAGAATGTCTGAAGGAATCTATGCAAGCGGAATAGAGTTTGCAGAAATTTCAAACAACATAATTAATTCAGTTGGCGAAGCAGCTGCATACGGAATCGGAACTGATACTTTATCCAATTCCATAATTGAAGACAATGACATTGTTGTTTTAGCTGGAACTCAAGCTTATGGTGTTACCAGCACTTACAGTGACACTGTAAACCTAACAGGAAATAACATTTCCGCAGTTGGTGTCGGCGCTATCGGAGTTGGCTCAAACAGCGATAATGTAAATATCGATAAAAACGAAATCAGCATTTTAGGTCAAGACTACACTGCAATCACTTCAGCAGACAGTTTAGGAACTGGAAATGCAGCTATCTTAGATAAGGGAACTAAAACTACAATTGGAAACAACACAATTGAAGAAGTTGCTCCTATAATCATTGAAGACAACAGCTATGACAAATACTTCGATGAAAACGGACAAATTAAAGAGGATGCTCCTATAGGCTCTGGAGACGTAGTCTATATGGGTGTATTAACCGGCAAAGATATGGTATTTGACATTCCTGTAGCAATCCTACCTGCAGATAACAGCAAATTAACCGATTCCACCATTAAAGTTGTGGAAGGTGCTGATGGTACTACAATCAATGGTTTGGACATTGAATATACTGGAGATGAAAACACTGGCTCTAAGAACATTATTAATGTAGTTGGCGCAAGCGATGTAACCATTTCCAACAACAACATAATAGTTCCAGACTTTGTTAACAAGGCAGGATCCAAATATGGTTCCTCTGTTGCAGCTATTGCAGTTGAAAGCGGTGCAGCAGGCACTGACAATACTACAATCACAGGCAACAACATTGAAGTAAACGGTTCTGCAAACTATCTCTATGGCATTGACGCATTCACTACATGGGGAGCTAATACCACTAACTCTAACCTAAAGATTGAAAACAACAACGTTTCCGTAAATGGCGGAGCCCGCATGGCTGAAGCAGTCTATGTAAGTGACTCTAAGAATGTAACAATTGATAATAATGATGTGGAAGCTTCATCTGAAGCAGCTGCTTATGGTATTGCTACCGATCAATTGTCCCATGCTAAAATCACTGACAACGATGTTGCAGTCCTTGCTGGAACCACTGGATACGGAATTACCGCTACAACCTCTGGAGAAGATGTCTTAATCGAATCCAATGATGTTGAAGTTTTAGGTATGAGCGCTATCGGTGTAGGATTATCCAACCAAGACGCTGCAATTGTCAAAGACAATACAATTGACATTATCGGTGGAGATTACAGTTCAGTCACTTCCGCTGATAATTTAGGAACTGCTAATGCAGCTATCTTAGATAAAGACAACAAGAACACTAACCTTGTAGTAGAAAACAACACCATGACCGAAAACGGCAAAGCAGTCAACACTACCCACAGCGGTAACAGCTCTGCAGAGCTTCAAGCAATCATTGATGCAGCTCCTGCTGGCTCCACTGTTGACTTAGATGGCGTACTCTATGCCGATATCAGCAATGTTGTAATCGACAAGAACTTAACCATTACCAACGGTACCATTGTAGGTAAAGCTGGAGAAGCAATCTTTGTTATTCCTGCTAAATCCGAAAACGGTCCTGATGAAGTAAACATCAATGGCATGGAATTCCTTGTAAATGATGCAACTGTAATTGCTAAGGCAACTGCTGATAATGGAACCACTCCTACTTCCATTGACACTCCTGCAATCAGCATCAAGAACAATACCATAGACATGGCAAATGACGATGTCGTTCCTGAGTCTGTAACCGTATTAGAACTTGACAGCGAAAGAGGAGTTCTTGCTCCTACCAGCGAAATTGCAGTGGAAGGAAACACAATTGCTACAGGTGTCGATCCATTCGAATTCAAAGTTACTGGTGTCGCTGACGATAGCGGAAACGTAGTTGTTGAAAAAGGCGGAAACATTCCAGCTAAACAGGCTTCTGTAATCCACTATCAAGACATGGAAACAACTGCTGTTAACTCTAAGATTGAAGGAAGAGTGGGCAAATACTTCGAAGTCAACTTAACCGATACAAACGGCAATCCATTAGCAAATAAATTTGTCCAAATAGGTTTCAACGGTGTAGTATATAACAGAACAACAAACGAGACCGGTGGAGTAAAACTTCAAATAAACCTCGGATACAAAGGAACTTACACCTTTGCTATCTCCTACCTTGGAGATGACTACTACAACGGTAGCTTTGTTGTATCTAAGATCAAGGTAAGCACACAAAACACCAAGCTTACTACTGCTGCTAAGACCTATAAGGCAAGTGCTAAGACAAAAACATTAACTGCAACACTCAAGTCAAGCGTGTACAACAAACCAATTAACGGCAAGAAAGTAACTTTCACAGTAAACGGCAAATCCTACTCAGCAACTACAAACGCTAAAGGTGTAGCAACTGTTAAAGTAAGCCTTTCAACCAAGAAGACATACAGTTTCACAGCTAAATTCGCTGGAGACGATATGTACACCAAATCAAGTGTTACAGGTAAGGTAACTATAAAATAGATGTTTTAAAAGAAGAATTAGTTTTTTATAAACTATTCTTTTTAATTATTTTTTTATTTAAACAGTTTTATTCAGTAAATTTCGTTTTCATTGTTAAAAAATGAGTTTATGGATTATTTTAACTTAAAATAGAATTTTATATTCTTTTTGTAAAATTAGTTAGATGAGATTTTATTTTAAGTTAAAATAATTTAATTCTTTAATTTTAATTGTTTCATTAGTTTAATTACTTATATTACTTTAAATATTTTATTAATTTTAAATATTTTATTAATTAAATTTATTTATATAAATCATTTTTTTAATCAAATTTAATCAATTTATAACTTTATTTATTTATTATTTTTATACGGAGGAAAAGTATGGATTTTAAAAAAGCAATCCCTCTATTTGCTTTATTGCTATTGATTTTATTTATTATCGGCTCTTCAAGCGCAGCTTCAAGTGATCTTAGTTCAAGTCCTGCCGATAATGAAAACTTGGAAATTGATAGTTTTGACTCAAATGAGGATTTAACAGTTAATACGAATACAAACTATATTGAAAGCGGAAATAATTTGGAAATTGATTATAAATCTAATTCTAAAGAATCTGTTAATGCAACAAATGATATAAAAGAAGAAACTGTTGATTACAATGAAGATATTTCAGTTGAAAAGAATAATCTAAAGTCTTCTAAATTGAGTTCTGTTTATAAAATAACAGAATCTAACTACTCTAACTACTTTAATAAAAGTGGAAACATCCTATCTAATGTAAACCCTGGAGATACATTAGATTTTTCAGGTTCATTCAACAATAAGGACTTTAAAATAGATATTCCATTGACTGTTACAAGCAGTGACGGTGCTCAATTCATTGATTGCAGCTTCAAGTTCAATAAGGGCTCTGACGGCTCTAACATATCCAATTTAAACATTAACTCTTCTCGCTTACAAAGTCCGCTTATCTATTTGGATTCTGTCAGCAATATGAATGTATTCAACAACAATCTATTTTCCTGCGCTTCAAAATCCTATGCTCTTTGCTTTAGCAATGTAAGCTATTCCTCTGCATATCACAACACCCTTCAGACTACAGCATTTGTTGTAGGATGGGGACATCCTTCTGCCTTTGTCTTGGCTGGAGCAAATAACTTAAATATCTCCTCAAACAATGTGATAGTCAACGATTCCAACGGAATCTATTTCACTACATATGTTGGAGACACAATTAGCGCGAACTTAATCAATGAAAATAATTATATCTTTAACAATACCGTTCACAGTGTCCGAGGAGTTGAATGGGCAGTTGATGAAAATGGAACCACTCCTCTCCCATCCTCTTTCTGCTATGCGATACAAGTGATGGGAAGCGGTAATAAATTATTGAACAATACGGTCTACAATGCGTATAGGGGCATAAGTGCTTCCGGATCAAATAGTGTCGTTGCCGGAAATGTGGTTTATGATATTAAGGGAAATTATTATAGCGGAAATACAAAGGATGACGGCGGAGACTATGGAATAAATGTAGGACCAAATTCCATAGTTGAAAACAATACAATATATAATTCCCATTTTAATAAAAACTCTGGAGTGGCCATTTCTGTAGGTTCAAATACAACTGTAAGGTATAATAACATAACAAACATCAATGGTACAGGGGCTGATTTGTCTAAAAACTTCATAGAATTTAGCCATAATCGCATTGATAATGTTTCAGATAATGGAATAAGAGTTAAAGGCCAATATGGTAATACTAATATTTCAGATAACTTCATTAATTCAACAGACAGTTCAATCACTTTATTGAGAAGCTCAAAGGACAAATATCCGTCCAGAATCAATATAGAAAATAATGATTTCTATACAGATGTCTCTCCTATCTATTATCTTGAAGGGTATATTGGCAAGCTGACAGCAAAGGACAATACTCTCAATGGTTCTTCCATATCAGATATTAGTATTGACGTTCCTAGCTCTAGCGAAACTAAGGTTTCTATAAATTCAACTAAAATAGATTTCAATGAATCTGTTCTAATTATGCCAACTGTCAGCGCCTATGGTCTTTCACTTGAAGGCCTTGTCGATATAATAGTCAATAGCCAAAAGATTGCAACTGTTCCTATAGGATCTAATTACACTTTCACTCCAACTGAAGCAGGAAGTTTTAGCATAAACGCTAATTTCACAGGTAATGAAGAGTATAAGCCATCTGAATCTGCTGTTTTGATTCTGACTGTGACTCCTAAGGAAACTACCACTTCCATAATAATAAGCCCAAGCACTGTTGAGCTTAATGATACTGTTGTCATTAGTCCTTTTGTTCGCTACAATGGAACTCTTTTAGAAGGTTTTGTTGATATTCTTTTAGATGGTGAAAAGTTAGATACTGTAGAGATAGGCTCTGATTATAGTTATGTTCCTAATAGTTCAGGCAGTTTCTACATCAGCGCTAGCTTTTCTGGCGGAAATGGTTATGGTGCATCTGTTTCTGATATGCTCATCCTTACTGTAAATGAGTCCAGCTCAATTGAGGATCCGGATGATCCAACTAATCTTACAGTCTCTTCAATCCTTATCAGCCCTAACACTGTTGAGGTTAATGATACAGTTCTTATAAGTCCTTTTGTTCGCTGCAATGGAACTCTTTTAGAGGGTCTTGTTGATATTCTTATTGATGGTGAGAAGTTAGATTCTGTAGTTATTGGCTCTGATTATGCTTATGTTCCTTCTACTGCCGGCACTTTTAACATTAGCGCAAGTTATGCTGGTGGAAATGGATATGAGCCATCTGTTTCTGATATTGTTGTTCTTACTGTAAATGAAAAGCAAATTATTGATAATGGTACAGATAATAATGGTACAGACAATAACGGTACTGATACAAACGGAACAGGCACTAATGGAACTGATACTAATGGTACAGACAATAATGGTACTGATACAAACGGAACAGATACTAACGGCACTGAAAATAATGGAACAGATACAGATCAAATTAAAATAATCATAAATGATGACAATTACTCTGATTACTTTGATAACGGCTATCCAATTGATTTAGATGTTGATGGCAATTATACTCTAATTATCGACTCATTAAACAACAAGGACATAATAATTCCATCAGGATTTAATATAAACATCATAGGAAAGGAAGGCTCTGGAACAATAAACAACGGTACAATTCAATTAGGTGACGGCACAGATGAGGTCGGTGATGTAAAGATATCCAATCTGACCTTTAATAATTATAATAAGGATGCTATAGTCATAAACGAAATTGCTTATGATCTAACTGTTGAAAACAATAAGATCATAATAAATACAGAAGCCAGTCCTGGAAACCTATACTTTAGCGTTTATGGAATCAATGCAAAGGGCTATGTTGATTCATTGGCTGTAAGAGACAACGATATTTTCCTAAACGGTTCTGCTCCTTACTTATATGGTGTTAGTTTGGGAGGCTACGGTGCCATAGCAAACCCTCAGAATATATTCGTTCAAAACAATACAATAAATATCAACAGCACTGCAAGTATGGGCATGGCTGAGGGCATTTACTTAGACAACCCTATAAATGCAGCTGTTTTAGACAATAAAATAAATATAGAATCAATCAATGATGTATATGTTTACGGCATGCAGATTGCAGACTCTGCATTCAGCGCCATAGGGGAAGGAAAGACCGGTGTCAAATCCCCATATGACATAATGATTGAATCAAATGACTTGAATCTTAAAAGCAAATATATGGTTTATGGAATAACCATTCTTGATTATGGCTGTGACGGCAGCTTGAATGAATTAGGTCAGCCAATGACCAATATGATGGACTTGGACACTACAATCCAAAACAACAATCTCGTTGCCGATTCTGAAAAGGCAGTTATGGGAATCGTTGGAAAGACCTACAATATGTCTGTTTTATGTAACAATCTGTCTGTAATTGGAGGATCCATTGAAGGAGTTGCATCCCATGATGCATTAGGAGTTGATAATTATGCTCTTGGAGTCCAATACTCTGGAAAGGATTATACTGTTCTTGTAAAGGACAATACAGTTAGCACAAATGTTTTAGCTGAGTATTTAAACAATAAAGACTATGAAGCCTATGTTTCATTTGTTAACAATACAATATATCATATTGATGGCCCATCTAGTGGAAATGATACTCCAGAGAATGGCACTGGTGATAATGGCACTAATACTAATGGAACAGATATTAACGGTACAGACACTAACGGAACTGACAACAATGGCACTAATAATGGTACTAATGGCACTAATGGTACAGATACCAACAATACAGACAATATAACTAAAAGAACAGTTAAAGATCTACAGGAACTTATAGATAATGCAACTAGTGGTTCTGTAGTTGATTTAGGCAACTTTGAATATCTTGACGTATCTAACATTGATATAAGCAAGGATATTTCTATTGTAGGAAACAATACAGTCATCAGAACTGCAGGTGACGGCAAGCCAGTCTTCAATATTAAGGAAGGACTTTCCTCAGTTTCAATAAGCGGAATAGAATTCATGGCAAATAATGGAGATGTACTTATCAGAGCTAAAGCAGTCAATTCAACTAGCAGATTGGCTATAGAAACCCCTGAAATTAATATAATAAATAATACTGTAATCAAGTCAGATGATGGTGTTGTAGCCGAATCAGTCACTGTTCTTGAATTGGATTCTTCTAGATGCATACTTGCTCCAACAAATGATATCAAGGTCTCAAACAACACATTGGAAATTGGAATGAATCCATTTAACTTTGTTGTGGAAAGCGTCATTAACGCTGCTGATGTTAATGTTCCAGTAGGGGGAGACCTTCAAAGCAAAGTCAAATCCGTAATTCATTATGAGGATATGGATACCGTTGCCGTTGCAAAGGCTGATGGAAGGGTAGGAAAATACTTTGAGGTTAATCTGACTGACAGTGATGGAAATCCATTATCTGGCAAATTCGTACAGATAGGATTCAACGGTGCAGTCTATAATAGAACCACAAACGAAACAGGTGGTGTAAGATTGCAGATAAACCTTGGATACAAGGGAACCTATACATTTGCAATAAGCTATCTTGGGGATGAGAATTACAATGGAAGCTTTGTCGTTGCAAAAATCAAGGTAAGCACACAGAATACAAAGATCACTAGCTCATCAAAGACTTATAAGGCAAGCGCAAAGACCAAGACTCTTACTGCAACACTTAAGTCCTCAGTTAACGGCAATCTTATAAGCGGAAAGAAGCTGACTTTCACAGTGAATGGCAAATCATACACAGCAACTACCAATTCAAAGGGAGTCGCTAGCGTAAAGGTCAGCCTTTCAAGCAAGAAAACTTATAGCTTCACTGTAAAATATGCAGGAGATGATACATACTCATCTTCCAGTGCAAGCGGTAAACTTACTATAAAATAATCCTTTATTTATTGAATAGTTAATTTTTAACTATTCTTTTGCTTTTTTTACTTATTTTTGCTATTTTTATTTTTTATATTTAATCAATTATTTTAGTTATATTTATTAATATTAAAATAAATATATTAACAATAACTCAACTGTATTTTAGAGTTTATAAACAGATTTTTATATTGTTTATTTTTTTTAAAATACTTCCAATGACATAAGTTTTTACTAAAATTAGAATTTTATATAGAAAAATCATAATTAGGCTTCTAATTTTAATTCAAATCAAAACTTTTGTCTATGAGTGTAATTGTATTAAGATGATGAATTTAAGAAATTACTGGGAGGTGAGTTGATGATAAATAAAAGAATAATTAGTCTTAGTCTGCTGATTATATTGGTCTTTCTCATTATTGGATTAAGTGCAGTCAGTGCTGAAGATTCTTCAAAAGCTGCTGATTTGGACTTGAATTCTAGTTCAGTTTCTAATATTGATTTAAGTTCTAATTCTGTTGCTATTGAATCTAATTCCAATTCTATTGCTAGTGAATCAAGTTCTAATATTGTCTTGGATAATAAATCTTCAGACACTACAGATATTCAAACAGATTCTGATTCTAGTTCAGATGATAATCTAAATCACGATTCTAATAGTAAAATCAAATCAGACAATTCTAAAAAGGTTCATACTATAACAGAATCTAATTATTCACTCTATTTTGATTCTAACGGCTATCTAAACAATTCATTAGTGTCCTCTAATGATACTATTAATTTGTCTGGTAATTTTTCTTCAAAGTATTTTCGCTTTTCAATACCTTTGACCATTACAAGCTTAGAAAACGATGCATTCCTAAGAAACTCTCCAATCATAATCACTGGAGTTTCCAACGAAAACTATGTATATGATGCAATTGTCTCTAACTTGACCATTGAATCAGACCTTGCTAACATATCTGCCGTTTGGGTGATTGGTTCAAGCAATATAAAGGTCTTAAACAATAATATATTCACAACAGGTCATAACGGATATCCTATCGCTTTGGATAGCTTTGTATATAACTGCATTCTTGCAAACAATACAATCAAGACAATAGTTCCTGTCAGCGAAGCGATGAGCTCAAAGGATATCGATGAGGACAATCAAACAAACAATTCCGACAATAGCAGTTGGCAGCATTCAGGAATTAGCCTAAGGGATGCCCATTACAATACTGTCGTTGACAATGACATAACTGTTGAAAACTCCTATGGAGTCTATCTCTGTTATGGGGCTTCCATATCAAACTATAATGTCATTGCAAACAATACAATAAGGGCAACCTCTGAAACTCCTTCATTTTGGTGTTATGGTGTTTATATCACTGGAAACTACAATCTGATATATGGAAACGACTTCTATCACCTTTATCAGGGAGTCCATTCAAGCTATCCATATAACTCTATAGTTTCCAATAATTTCTATGACATTGACGGATTGGATGACAACTATGGTGCCGGCGGTGACTTTGGCATATATGGAGGAAACAACACACTTATAGCAAACAACTCCATCTATAATGCCAAATTGTATAATGCAGGAATTCTTGTAGGTACAAATTCTGAAGTTTATGGAAACTACATTCAAATAAACAGCTCCGGAGAGGGAATCAGAATAGGTGATAAGGAAGGAGGATCCTATTCAAAGGTCTATAATAATACTGTAGACTTCCTTGACGGTAAAGGCATATGCCTATACGGCGAGCCAAATAGCACTCTTGTTTATGATAACATTCTCAATTCCATATCTTCAATTGATTCACTAGACTTATCAGCTGAATCTAAAGGTTCTGGGCTAGGAATTGGTATCTATTCACATTACCAATCAAGAGCCAAAAGACCTTATAACATTTCTACCTGCAACAATACAATATATACTTCAAATGACTATGCAATAGACATTTCACAGTCTTCCACTAAGGCCTATACCTGCTATGGAAACCTGGTCTTTGGAAAGGGCATCATCTATCCTATGGAAGTTGTATATGTTCCAGATTATGGGGAAGGAAATGTATATGAAGTGAGCGAAGATAATTTTTACACTTACTTCGACTCTTCCAATAAGCTTAGCGATAAGGTAAAGGATGGAGACAGTCTCATATTTGTTGGAGAGTTCTCTCCTAAGGGCAAGATAACCTTAAATAAGGAAGTTAATCTTTTTGGATACGGTGCTCTCCTAAAGAATACCACTGTATTCATTAACGCTCCAAACTGCAGGGTTCACAATTTCACAATCGTCAACAACGGCATTGATGAATATAACCTTTGGGGAGTCTATGTCTTTGAGGCAGACAATGCAAGCATTGTAGGAAACAATATAAGCATTTTGGATAAGAACACATCCTATGGAATCTATCTATGCGATTCCTATGACAATAACGTTTCAGACAATACCATTTCCTGTCAAGGGGACAATCTGGTCTTCAGCCTTCTTACATATGAGGCTTATGACACATTATTTGAAAACAATAAGATATTGGCTATTGGAACAGATGAGCTCTACCCTTATTATGAAACCATCTGTATCGATGGCGTTCACAGTATTTCAGAGCTATCAAAGACCTATGGGGTTATTCTGGATTCATCCTCTAGAAACCAGTTCATTCACAATGACATTGAGGTGACATCCACCCTTGAAGGATTCCATGTTCCTTATAATCCTTCAGTTAACATTCTCATAGGCTTATACATCTATTATGCCTCAAACTACAATAACATAAGCGAAAACAATGTTTATGTTCACGGACATGATCCTTTCCTTTATGGAGTCGGTTCATCAGGAGACGACACAAGTAAATCAGTGACCTATGCTTGCGAAAACATATTCTCACACAATAATATCACAGTTGAAGGTGATTATTTTGTTATGGGAATGATTCTAAGGCATAATTCAAAGGACACAATCGTTGATTCCAATCATTTCAGATTGAATTCCAATAATTATACCTATGGAATAACCCTTGAAATATCTGAAGGGGCTAAGGTCACAAATAATGTCTTAAACAGCACTGGAAATGCAGGAATCTATGCAATGGAGCTTTATGCATCAAATAATAACGATATTAAAAGCAATGAGATTTATGCATCTGCAAGCTACAGCAGCGTTGCATTATATGCCTCAAGCAATAATAATGTGACTCATAATGTAATCAAAACCTATGGAAATAAGGTTCAGGAACCTGCTCAAGGACCTGAGCACCCAGATTCTGTAGATTTATTCAATACAGGAATCTCACTCCAGAAATTTTCAAGCGGCAACAACATTTCAGATAATATTATAGAAACCGATGGAGATGCTGCAGTTGACTTCGATGAGACTTCAACAGGTAATACAGTTGGAAACAATGAGCTTTCATCTACAAAAGGCGGGGGAAATGCTGCTGTAAATGACAGGACAGGAAAGAACATGGTCTATGGAAATACAGGATCAAGATATGTTCCAAATTCCAATAGTTCCTCAAACTCAAACAATCAGAATTCAGGAGAGAGGAATACAGTCCCAACTAATGGCAGCTCAAACCGATATAATGATGGCGGAGAGGAATCAGGCTCAAGCGCCTTCGGTCAAGTTGATTTAGGCCTTCTTGCCACTGCAATGTCTTCAGTAGGTGAAGGCACTGGAGATGTCGGTGAAACTGGTGACGGCGAATCTGACTTGATTGTAAGTGAGTTAGAAGAGGTCGCTTCCAAATCAATGGCAGGTGGATTATCTGTACCTGTAGCAGCTTTATTATTGGTTTTAATGTTCTGTTTCAGCTTCTTGAATGCTAAGGACGAGGATGATGAAAACGATGATGAGAATGAGGAATAATTCTTTTATTCGTCTTTAAGATATGAATAATTGATTATTCTTCTTTTAATTCTTTTTAGAAAATACCAGTCAAAAATTAATACTTGTTTAGATATAAATAGTTTAAAACTATTTATTTCTTCTTTTTATATGTTATTTCTTGTTTTTTATTCTATATTCATATTTTTATCATATCTTATTTTGACCATTTTCTTATTTTAATTATTATTGGCTATTTTTCCAATTGTATCTTATATTTTCTTTTTGTGTTAATCATAGTAAGCTATTAATTAAACTATTTTATTTTAGTTAGGTATTTTATTTTTAAACGATAATTATACTTTATAATTTTAATTAAAGCTATTTCTGTCTTTTAATTTTATTTAAAAAAATCCATTTAGTTAAATTTATATTAAAATAAAATTAGATATATAAATGTATAAATGTTATTTTAAATTATATAAGTTTTGATTTAATTAAAAAGACTTTAAATAAGCCTTTTCAATATTGATTTTTAAAAATGAATTAAATTTTATAATATTTAATTTCCATTTAATATATAATTTAAAGTTTTACAACTAACTAAACCATTATACTGATTTATTTTTAATTATTGAGGTGTTTAAACATATGAATTCTAATAAGACTTATGCAGTATTAGGATTATTGCTCTTATTAATCTTATCCATAGGCGCTATTAGTGCAGAGGATTCTATAGATGATATGAGTTTAACAGACATTAATTCTGCAGATAATTCTAATATTAATCAAATAAATGCAATTGATAATTCAATTGATACAAGTACAGATTCTTCAATTGATACAGACAATTCAATTGAAACAAATCTGGATAGTTCAATTGAAGATAAAAACTCTACAGATGCAAAGAACACACTTTCCTCAAACAGTCTTGCATCTACATATAAGATAACTGAAAAAGACTACTTAACTTACTTTGATAAAGATGGAAACATATTATCAGGCAAATTAAAAAGTGGAGATACTATAGATCTCTCCGGAACCTTTAGTAAAAAGGCTTTTGTCATAAACATTCCACTTACCATAACAAGTAGCGATGGCACTGCAAAGCTCTTGAACTCCAACATAAACCTTGTAAGTGGCGCTCAAGGTTCTATGGTGTCCAATTTAAATATGAATACAAGCGTTGAAAA